>CAHJXH010000068.1 GCA_903644075.1 Sphingobacteriaceae bacterium
GCCCTTAAAAAAGAATGGATTATTTAATGACAATAGCATTTTACGGGTGTTTTGGTAAACAAGGTCTGTTACTGGCATGGCATCCAGGTAAGGCATGCCCAGCAGGCTGGGTACATTGGCATCATCCATCAGGTTAAAACTGCCAAAGCCATTTACTTCGTAAGCATATATTTTACCGTAATCGGGATGATCTATAATGGCGTATTTTTTCAGTGCAGCTTCTACTTCTATAGCCAGGGCTGCGAGTTCTGTAGAAAGCGCATCGTCTTTAGTGATCGCTTTTATCATTTCTGCCGCCTGTTTAAGGCTTACTACCGCGAAGTAGTTAGAAGGCACCAAATAAGAGAAAACAGTAGCGTCATCACTGGGGCGAAAGGCCGAGCAGATTAACCCTACCGGTTTTACAGGATACCCATAACCATTCATAGGTACACCATCTGTAGCCCATGAGGTATTACGCTGAAAATGATATGGCCCTTGGCTGTCTTTACGCTGCTGCTCTTTAAATGTTTTTAATGTCAGCGCTATCGCTTGTTTCCATTGTGTATCGAAAGGATTGGTATCACCCGTTAATTTCCAGTACCGATGCGCCAGCCTTATCGGGTAACACAATGAATCTATTTCCCATTTACGTTCATGCAGCCCGGGTTTCATATTAGTTACATCATTTTTCCATTCACCCACCTTATTGGGATCATCATAAAATGCGTTAGCATAAGGGTCGCGCAAAATACAAACAGCCTGGCGGTTAATAACACCGGCTATTAAGTGCTGAAGTTCCTTATCCTTTTTAATGAAATTCAAATACGGCCATACCTGCGCACTACTATCACGCAGCCACATCGCATCAATATCCCCAGTAATAACGTAGGTGTCGGGCCTTCCGTTTTTAACGCTATAGGTAACTGTGGTATCTAATGTATTGGGGAAACAATTGTTGAAAAGCCAGCCCAGTTCTTTATCCTTAACTTCCGACTGAAATTCAATGATCGTATCTTCTATTATCTTGCTTTTAAACTTCCTTTTATCAGCCGAAACCCTTACTGCCGGAAAACCAACATTGGCCATTACCGGCATTTTGCTGAGCACGAGGCCCGTGCCCAGCATTGCTGATTTTTTTACAAATATGCGCCTGTTCATTAACCCTTTTTATTTTTTAGCAGCTGGATCTGGTAGCTAAATTTTGTTGGTTTAGCATAAACCCTGTATTGCTCCAAAGGCCTTGGGCCGCAACCATTAGAGCCAACACCCAGTGTTTTATGGCTGATGCACAAAACAGTGCCTTTACTCTTTGGCAAATCTATTCTGTATTCAACCGGTTCCATTTCTTCATCACTATATGGCAGTGCCGATACCTGTACCAATGAATCAACATGTTTAATATTGATACCTAAACCGTTTTGCGAAGTTAGGTTTGCCCAACGTACATCTTCGTGGTTACCAGCTTCCATCGGCTTTTCGTAAGGAGTTAATTGCTTAGTTACACTGCTTGCATAATGGCCAACATCAAAACCACTTTTACGGTCGGCATAGTTTTCCATTGGCCCACGGCCCAGGTAATCGAACTGATCAAGGTTTTTGGAAAGGAACATCCGCACCCCTATTCTGGCTAGTACTAAAGATGGATCACTAAAGCTTACGTTATTTAGCGCATTAATTGTTCCGTTATTATTTATCGTATAAACTACTTCGTGATGTGCTACAAAATTATGCCTGCCTGTGCCTGTTAAAGTGGCTTTAATTTCAACCGCTCCACTTGCAAGCTGCGTGGCTTTAACATCATTGGCTACCCAGGCAAGTTTCTTTAAACCATTTCGGTCCCAATCTTCATAAGCCCACATATCATCTTTTTGGTGAGGCGCGCGCCACAAGTGTAACATTGGCCCGCCATTATCTCTCAACACATTTTCACCATTCTTTTCCATTTTAGTGAAAGTGCCCTTCGCCTTATCAAACTCAAGTGCAAAATCAGTTCCTTTTACTTCAATAACATCTTTCGAGTCATTTAACGTAAGCTTCCCTCCTTTTAATTGCTCCGCAATTGCTGGTTTAGTTACCGGCAGCTCAAATTGTTGTGATGCAACCTCGAAACCTTTTGGTGCCCACATTTCATCTGATGCCAGGTTAAATGATACTCTCAGGAAATATTCGGCACCGGCTTTTGGCTTCACGGTATATGGTATTTTAATGTCTTTGTCTTTACCCGGCTCTATTAAGCCTACCGCTAAGTTGCCCGATGCTATATTAGTACCATTTTCGCTTAGTTCCCATTTGGCAGTCAGGTTATTAAGAGTTATGAACTGGTAGCGGTTTTTAATATTAAACGTTTGGGTTTGATAATCCTTGGCGTGGATGCTGATCCACTGATAAGCATGTTTCAGTTCTGGATAATGCGGTTTTAACGATCTGTCCGAGAATACAACACCTTTATGAATAAAGTACCTATCATTAGGATACTCGCCAAAGCCTCCACCATAAGCAATAATATGATGGTTGGGGTCACGGTCATTGTAAATGCCCTGATCTTGCCACTCCCAAATAGCGCCGCCTAGCAATTGTGGGTATTTATCAAACAGCTCGTTATAAATATCTACCGAGCCCATTGAGTTAAACATAGCATGAGCATATTCACATAAATAGAATGGCTTGGTTAGAGTTTTGTCATTAGCGTGGTCATCGAGATTTTTTAAATCGGTATACATTTCGCTATCTATATCGGTTGGGTTATTACTACCAATCCCGAAACCCTGGTAATGTGTAGGGCGTGTAGAATCAATGCTTTTTATAACTTTCACAATTGATCTGAAGTTAGATCCGCCGCTGCCACACTCATTACCGAGCGACCAGATCAAGACCGATGGGTGATTTTTAAAATTCTCCACATTGGCCACGTTCCTGTCTATCAGCGCTGCCTTAATTCTTGGTTCTTCGTTAAACTCATCCCATGCGCCATGGCTTTCAAGGTTAGCCTCAGCTACCAGGTAAATACCATATTCATCACATAGCTCATACCATCTTGGATCGTCAGAATAATGGCAGGTGCGCACATGGTTACAGTTGGCTTGCTTAATAAGCAGGATATCTTTAATCATCTGCTCTTCGGTAACCGCATGCCCATCATCAGGCCAGTTTTCGTGACGGTTAACGCCTTTTAGTTTAATTGGTACACCATTTACCGTAAACAAACGGCCTTTGATCTCTATCTGCCTGAAACCGGTGCGTGATGATAGGGTCTCTACCTTGCGGTCACCATCATTAATCGTAATTACCGATGTATAAAGATTAGGTGTTTCTGCAGTCCATTTTTGCGGGTTGCTCACATTAAACTTTGCCTCAATCTCTACTTCTTCGCCTGGTTTCAATGCCGGGATTTGTTTTTTTACTGTAGCTCCAGGCACAGACACATTATCATTATAAAGGCTAACCTCCAACTCACGGGCTTTAACTTCTGCAGTGCCATAATTTTTCACCTTAGTGGTGACTACTTCTTCTGCATTGCGAAACTGTGGATCGAGATTGGTTTTGATAAAATAATCCCTGATATGTTCTTGAGGCGAACTCCATAAAGTTACATTTCTGAAGATCCCACTCAAACGCCACATATCCTGATCTTCCAGGTAGCTACCTGTGGTAAAACGGTATACTTCAACAGCCAAAGTATTTTTGCCGGGTTGTATGTATTTAGTTAAATCAAACTCGGCTGCGTTACGGCTGTTAACGCTGTACCCAACTTTGTGCCCGTTTACCCAAATAAAGAAACCAGCATCTACACCATCAAACGTGATAAAAATGCGGCGACCATTCCAATCAGCAGGTACTTCAAAATCCCTGCGATAACTGCCAACCGGGTTTCTTTCCTGGTAAGCGGTATAGGTTACTGATGGAGGGCTCATTACCTTAGGGAAATCTTTTTGAAAGATATAGGTAAAGTTGCTATAATAAGGCGTTCCGTAACCTTCTACCTGCCAGTTAGACGGAACCTTAATATTCTTCCACTTAGAAACATCATAATCTGGCTTATAGAAATTAACCGGGCGCTTTTGGGGCCAGTCCACCCAGTTAAATTTCCATAAGCCGTTTAAGCTCCGGCTGTAAGATGACGCATGCCTGTTGGCCGTCAACGCTTCCTTCAACGAGCCATAAGGCATTAAAGTAGCATGACTAGCTTCTTTATTTATACCGATATTTTCTGGGTCTTCAATCTCTTTAGGGACAGATGCTGTATCCGTTTTAGAAAAAAGATGATTCTCCGATGGCTGTTGTCCGAAACTTATGTTATGGCTGAAAATAAAGATCAGTAGAATTCCGAAAATCGCTCTTTTGAATAGGGCTTTGTTCATAAATTATTATGATAAAAAATAAAATAGTTAATGATTAAGGTTTTATCTCGGTAGCAAATAACTATAATTTTTAGCCTTTGTAATTGTCCTGAAATACATATTTATTGACATAAAGTACTTTAAATGGTACTTTTTCAGCTTTAGCGGTTTGATGGATGATCATAATATGTCTAACATTAAAAACGAGGCAGCTATTTAACCGGTTCTTTAATTTTATTAAGTACCCAAGCGCCCACCCGGGCACCTTGTTTCATTCCGTTATCTATAGCATCCATAAAATGAATACCTCCCCAAAACCTGGATATCGCCGCCTCTTTTGCAGCCTGATTAAAGGAGTTGAAATGGCGGGGCGGTATACCAAAGTCAGACTCCACATTATCGGTATAAGTAAAACTATCTCCGAAATAATGAGTGAGAATGGTGGCTGAAGTCATGGATACAACCGAGTGCCCGCTGATATACTCTGGAAACGGCGGCGTTTGCAGCAAGGGCTTCCAGCTCGGATCTATATATTTCCTGATGGCGGTTTCGGGGCGGATGCGATTTGTGCGGTATTTATCATCCCAACAACAAATAAAGCAATCCATCAAACCTATTGACACCGTAGTATTAACCTCCATTGTTTTTTCGAAAGTCGTTTTAGCTTGCCTGCACGCGATATTAGTAATACCCATCCAATGCGCACCAGGCGATATTTTTTTTAGGCCGATGAGCATGTGCCCATCATTCTGGACCGCGAAAGGGTTACAATCCCAAAAGTTGGCAATGTCCTTTTCTTCCTGTGTAAGGCCATCACCACTTTTGGCATAACTTAACAGCAGGTATTTATAAAAGGCGGAGTTTTTATCAGTTGAAAAGGGGATCGGCGAATCGGGCACAAACTGCGAAGCAGAATCCAACGTTAAAGGCCTGATGGTATTAAAATAGGGTTCGACTGGCACCATATATGACGGCGGCGTTGGGTCCCAGCTACCGGGAGTTTGTTTTGGCGTATACCTGCGGTAATTACTGATGCGATTATATTTATCGGCTTTTACATAAGCCATTATCTTTTTACTGATTACCTGTGCGTAATGCTTAGAGCTATCAATCGCTTCATCCGTAAAGCCTATGTTTCGGCACGAGTCAATAAAACGATGTTCATTCTTTGCCATTAGAGTGCCCGATGGCTGCAGTTTAGCAGCCGTTTCATACATGGCCAAAATGGTGCTCAACCGGTAATCATACCCAGTCAATGAACTCGGCTTATTGATTACGGGATACGCATTCAAGATCCCGCGCATACTTTTTAAGTGTTTATTATTCTCAGCAGTAACTTCGTAACCGGCCAAACAGGTGTAAGCAAAAAACCGGGCGGCAAGCGGTGGATTGGTAACATCGTGTATCATCACGCCACTCATTTGCGATATTACTTTACCAACGTCATTCGCGCTTAAATCAGGTTGCTTATGTTGACAGCCTACTGATAGCCCGCACAAAACCAGCAATACATATAGTATCTTTTTCATTAGTTATGCATTAGTTTATAGGCTTCAATTCCTTTACCATTGATGCCGAAAAGCAGTGTATGATCAACAGTAATTACACTGCGAACATCTCCCTTTAGTTTAAAACCAGATTGTTGCTGAGGCACGTAGGTATAGTTTCCCTTACCATTGCCTTTTAACAATACGCCGTAATTGGCATCGTACTTACCAAAGTGGATGCGTGCGTGGTTAATGTTGCCGCAAAGCAGCAGGTCATCATAGCCGTCATGATCATAATCCAAAGTGGCGATGGTAAACACAGGAGAGGCTTGCGCTGGCAACGGTAGTTGTATCTGATGGAGCTTGCCGCGTGCATTACTTATAAAGCAACTGGTTGCGAGTGTATTTGCAGATAAATGTTTCACGCCCTTCATTTCTTCAGCAGTAAAAACCTGATTGATGGTTGCATCAGCATAACTTTTGTAATCGGGAAACCGCCCACGTATCATACTGATCTGATCGAGCAACTCATCACGTGTTGCACAGGGATAACTCTTATGCTGAATGTAGAAACACAGCATCGGGTCGACAGAACCATTATCGTCAAAATCTTTGTAATACATCTCGGCAGGCTCCTTATCTGATGCCTTACACTGCGAGTTTAGGCCAAGATTACCCGCAATAATATCCGGGTGACCGTCGTGGTTAATGTCACTTACCTGCAAGCAGTTCCACCAGCCGGCGTATTTCTTGTCGAAGTATTTGGCTGTAGCTTCGCGCAGTTTCCCATTCACGTTCTCAAAAACAGTTATCGGCATCCATTCGCCCACTAAAACCAAGTCTGGCTTTTTATCGCCATTCATATCGACCCAGGCAGCATCGGTCACCATGCCGATATATTTTAATGCCGCATTGTATTTCGCCGTCTGATCCGTAAAATTTCCTCTGCCATCATTAATTAATATATAGCTTTCAGGGATTTCAGGATAACGGCCAGGGTTCACCCTACCGCCAACAAACAGATCAGGATAGCCGTCGCCATTGATATCAGCAACTTTAACGCAACCTTTGCTGTTGAACATCAGGGGCAAAGCCTTCACTACACGGGTAAAATTGCCTTTTCCATCGTTAATATATAGCCGGTCCTGCAGAAGAAAATCATCCGGCGAGTAATCTCCATAACCTCCTGATGCAACATATAAATCAACTTTACCATCATGATTGGCGTCAAAGAAAACGGCCGCGGCGTCGGTGCACTGTTTGTCAGCTTCAAAAGCTGGTTGTCGTTTCAGAATAAAAGTGCCATTTTTTTGATGAATATATAAACAACCAGCTTTCCCATTTGACCCACCCACGTACACATCTTCAAGGCCGTCACCGTTAATATCACCTTTAATTATTACCGGGCCTGAGAATGATAGCGGATTTACTAATAATGGTTGACGTTTAAAATCATTGAGACTATCTGGTACCTGATTATAATCTACCGGCGAACTTACTTCCGCAAACAAAACCTTAGCTACTTTGGGCTTGGTATAATAAACAGTAGCGTCTTTCTCATTAAGTGTAAGCTGTTGGTCTGCTTTTATATTTTTCAATAACTGAGTTTTGCCGCGTTGCCATACTATACGCAATGAATCTATATGCTTATTAGCTCCTAAACCAAAATGTAGTATTGGTGACACGCTGGATTGAAAACCGCGCGTTGGCATTTGCTCCAGGTATTGTTTTTTACCATCTACAAAAATCATTACCCGAGATCCTATTCCCTCAGTATTTTTGTCAGCACCTTTTAAAATGATAGATAAATAATGGTTCTTATTTAAAGTAGCCGACTGGTTTTGATAAATAAAAGCAGGTTGATTTATATTATTCACAATCAGATCAAGGTTACCGTCATTGTCGAGATCGGCATAAGCGGCACCATTACTGTTTGAGGGTTGATCAATGCCCCACAAAGCGCCCGTATTGGTAAAGGTTAAATTTCCATTATTTTTGAAGAAATAGTTTTCGACTGCGGATGAGGGCATTTTATTAACCATGTTTAGTAAATCCTGGCGCATCACCCTTCTGTCGCGCAAATTATCACCCATAAATTTCAAGAAATCCATATTGGTGTAATCGCGGGTATAGCCGTTGGATACAAACAGATCTTTCCATCCATCATTATCATAATCGGCAAACAAGGGTGCCCAGCTCCAATCTGTGTTTGAGATACCGGCTAACTGCCCAATCTCACTAAAAGTATTATTGCCGTTGTTTACATGCAGCATATTACGCATGTACTGATAGTAAAAACCGACACGCAAATTGAGGTTGAATGACTCATAATTATCGCCGCCCATTAATAGTTTTTGCCGGTTGTTGTCTTCCGGCAGCATATCAAGGGTATAAATGTCCGGTTGGTTATCATTGTTAATATCGGCAATATCATTACCCATGGAGTAAAAAGAGGTATGCCCTATTTGCTGCTGTAACTGATCTGTAAATCCTCCCTTTTTATTATTAATGTACAACCGATCAGGCACATTGTAATCGTTTGAGATATAAATGTCCGGCCAGCCATCCTGGTTAACATCGGCGATACCGGCCGCCAAACCGTACGACAAAGCTGTATTGATAATACCTGTTTGCAAAGTAATATCCTTAAAATGCCCGTTGTCATTCCGAAACAAACGGATACCCGATTGATCATTGGGTTTACTCATTAAATCTTTAACCGTAATATCGTCCAAACTGCTAATCCGTTCTGGGTTGTGGTTAACCAGTAGCATATCCAGGTCGCCATCACGGTCGTAATCAAAAAAGTAAGCCTGGGTACTAAATGATGGAAAAGCCAATCCATAATCGGCAGCCATTTCTTTAAACTGCGGGATGCCGTCGCCGGCATTTCCCTGGTTAATAAACAATTGATTTACCCGCTTTTCCGGACCCAATTTCCCGGAGTAGCAAACGTAAATATCCAGGCGACCGTCGCCATTTACATCAGCCATGGTTACGCCCGTTTTCCAGGGGCCCGGCCTACCGGCTAAACCAACCTGATTGGTAATATCTTTAAACTGCATATGGCCTTGATTTAAGTACAGTTTATTATCAATCATATTGCCGGTAAAATAAATGTCTTGCAGGCCGTCTCCATTTAAGTCACCCACTGCTACGCCACCTCCATTATAAAAATACTCATACATCAACACGTTGGTATTCAAGCCTTCGGTAAGCGTATTCGAGAAATCGACATGGGTTTGCGCCGGTGACAACAACTTAAATAATGTTGTGTGATGATTTATAGACTTCTTATGTACCGGCGTGGTGGTTTTCCCGTTTTTGCAACCTGAAAACAATATTAGGATACATGAAACAGAACCTAAAAAGGAGTGTATCCGCTTAGATCTAATCAATTGTGATATTTGCATTTATATACATTTTAACAGTTAAATAAGGGATATCCATTTATGCAAAAAATCACAGCCCGGACTTGCCGGGACTGTGAAATCAATAATAAACCAACTGTAAACTAATATCCTGGGTTTTGAACCAACTTTTTGTTTTTATCAATCTCTGGCTGTGGTATCGGCATCCAGTTCTGATAATCGAAATAGGTATTGTTAAATATAACTACTGGTGTGTAAGAGAACACGCCGCCTGTATTAACAATCTTCATCCCGTACTCTGGTGTTGTTAACACACCATTCTGGCCCGTCGTAATTTTCCAGCGACGGATATCAAACCAGCGTTTATCCTCGAAAGATAACTCAATTCTTCGTTCTCTCCTGATCAGCGTACGCATATCTGCTTGTGTTAAACCTGGTGTAGCAGCAGGTAATGCAGACCTTGATCTAACCAAATTTATTGCTGCATAAACAGAAGCATCAGGCCCAACTGCCTCATTTTGCGCTTCTGCATAACTCAACAATATTTCGGCATAACGGAAATAGATAAAGTTGGCAGAACTTGGCGAAGTATTTAAACTTTGCTGGCCAAGTATACTTTCATCCAAACGCTTCCTGCCATAATAGCCGGTGTTTGTAATATCAGATGTTGCACCAAGATCAATTTCATTGTTACCGCCAATACGTGTAGTAATAATATCGCCCTGCCATGATGAGCCATCATATATAATGGTTTTATAAAAACGCTGTTCGCGATGAGTATATGGATCTTGCGGATTATAACCCGAGGCCGGATTAGTAATAGGCAAACCATTATCCATGGCGTAATCATCAACCAAACTTTGCGTAGGAGCGAAATTACCCCATGCCTGTGTAACCCCCTTTACTTTTACCGGGCCATTGTAACCTTCAGCGTGGCCACCTTTATTGGGTGGAGCGTATTGACGAGCGAAGATGGTTTCATTGTTAAAGTTATTGGCAGACAAAAATTGCGTGCCATAATCACTAAACAATGAATAAACATTCAGATCCATTACCTGCTTATTAGTTGCAGCAGCTTTTGCCCATTTAGCGGCATCATTAGTTGTATTAGCCAACGGGCTGGCCGCAAAAAGTTCTGCCCATCCTTTAAGTGCCAATGCTGCACCTTTAGTTACACGGCCCGTTTTATCAATAGTGGCAGGCAAACCAGCAGCTGCAGCATCACAATCAGCTTCAATAAAAGCCAGTGTTTCGTCAATTGAGCTGCGGGGATATAAAATATCTTGTCCTGACTTACTATCCAAAGGATCCTTAATAATCGGCACACCGCCGTAAGATGTGAACAAGATAGTATAGAAATATGCCCGCAGGAAAGTTACCTCAGCAGTACGTTTCTTTATCCAATCTGCCGAAAAATTAGATTTAAATTGAGCTACCTGCTGAAAAAACACATTACATTTCCTGATCTTGGTATAATTACCTTCCCAATCCCATTCATTGTTTGGCCCTACCGGTACGTTGTTTGGGTTTATCGCTCCCGCCCGTACTAAGGATTGCCCGGTTAATTGAGCTGCCCCGCAAAAGCTGTTATCCGCATACTGATCTGTCAGGTTATAATCATTCATTACATCCGGTAATTGATCATAAATGTCATTTACAAACAGATCTGCATTACTTTCTGTACTGAACGTTATTTCATTAGTTACTAAACCCTTGGGGTCTACGGTTAAAAAGTCGTCCTTTTTACAAGAGTTCAGCGTAAATAAGAGCAAGCCTAATAAGATAAATGCCCTTTTATTTTTATGTATAAATTTCGTCGATTTCATATTTCAATAAATTAAAATGAGGCGTTAACACCTATAGATAATACACGTTGCTGGAAATAACTTTGACCTGAAGAATTATTTTCGGGATCAATTGTCTCTTTGATATGAGGTGTCCAGGTAAACACGTTTTGACCGGCCGCATATATCCTTAAAGATTTAATCTTATTATGCAGTAATTTATTAGAAAAAGTATAACCTAATTCAAAACTTTTTAATCTGACATAGGAATCATCCCTGACAAACCAAGTCGAAGGTTGCTTATTATTTGAAGTCGGTGTCCCGTAAAGACGAGGGTAAAGGGCGTTAGGATTTTGAGGCGTCCATGTGTTGTTAAATGCTAACTCTGAGGCGGAGCCAGAAGCATTAAAAGGGAAAACGATAAAATCTGATAAAAGTATATTTGAATTTCCGCTTCCCTGGAACAGCACATCCAGATCAAAGTTTTTGTAGGTTAAGTGCGGCTCTAATCCATAAATAATACCGGGCGTCTGCGTGCGGCCTATAACGGTTTGGTCATTTTGATCAATTTTACCGTCGTTATTCAAGTCGGCATATTGAAGGTCACCTGGGTGAATAGGGCCAAAAGAAGGTTTAGCAATACCTGGTTTAAGCGTTGGGTTTAATGAATTAGGATCAACAAAATCTGCCGCAGTAAAATAACCTAAAGCCTGGTATCCAAACTGGGTACCCAAAGGCCGGCCTGTTTGCCGCCTGTTAGGGTTATCATAGGTAGCACTGTTTTCAAATATTTTTAGTAATTTATTTTGAGCATAAGTAAATGTTCCGGTAATATCTAACCTCAAATCATTTGAAAACGAATGTGAACTTCTTAAGGTTAAATCAATACCATGGTTAGACATTTCCCCTGCATTTACCAAACCCTGCCCAATACCATACTCACCGGGTAAAACCGTAGAAGTACCTATGAGCATATTTGATCTTCTTTCATAAAAGTAATCAGCTTCTATGCCAAGCGCACCATTCCATAAGGTTGCTTCAAAACCAATATTTGATTTTTTAGCCCTTTCCCAAGTAATATCAGGGTTACCTTGTTGATTTTCTTTTATACCCTGGGTTGCTGAGCCGTTAAGAACAGCCCCGCCGCCTAACCCATAAGGGCTTAAATACTGGTAGGTAAGGACTGGGTGATTGCCATCATTAGGATCTCTTGGGTAAGCTCCTGATTGCCCGTATGAGCCTCTTATTTTTAAGGTATTAATCCAGGTGAAATTATCTTTGATAAATCTTTCTTCAGATAATAACCAACCAGCGGCAAATGACGGAAAGAATCCAAAACGTTTACCCGGTGCAAACAAATAACTACCATCATACCTGCCCGATGCCTCAAATAAATATTTTTTGGCATAAGCATAAGTTGCGCGATAAACATATCCGATTTGTTTCTGACCGCTTGACGAACCGCTATTTGTTGCATCAGAAGGGGCCGGGCCACCGTAATCTAACTCATCAATATTTAAAGCATAATCTATCCTTTTAGCAGTAAATTGCTCAGATTTTACCCTGCGCGCCTCCACAACACCTGTAAAACCAATATCGCTTTTACCGAATGAGCGCTGGTAGTTTAAAATCCCCTGGTAAGTAAACGAATGTGTTTGATAGTACTTTTCTTCAAATGACGGGGTTTGACTACCCTGCAAACCTTTGTTATAGGTATATGGCGTTGTAGTAGGGTCTACAATGTAAAAAGGTATTGGCAAACTCGAGATCCGTTGTAAGGAGTTCTGCGTATTAAATAAAGGATCGGGGCCAATATCATAACTAACTACGCCTTTTAAACTCAGGCCTTTAACCGGCAATTTTTGGTCGATGCTAAATTGCGACTGGGTACCGGGATTTTCATTAAATTGGTAACCGCTGTAATAGATCTCGCCATATAACGATTGCCCGATGTAGCCCGAGTTTAAGCCATTGCTATAAAGCACAGGTGTGTACGGGGCCTGCCTTTGTGCCTGGTTAATAATTGAACCGGCTCCATACTGAGGAAAATGCTGATCTTCAACCCAACTGTTTACCGAAAAATTTACGGTTGTGGTTTTGGTGGCATTTGCCGTAAGATTTAGTGTGGCGTTATATTTATCCAGGTAGGTAGGGTCCCACATACCGGCCTGGTGGGTGTAAGCCAGGGAAGAAAAATATTTGAAAGTTTCAGAACCGCCTGTAAGTGAAACATTATGACTGGTTATTATCCTGTTTGATTTGATGATATCCTTTAGCGGCTGGGCATTACCATATACATCAGGATCAGACTGGTCCTGAAATTTTTGCAGTTGTGCGGCAGTATACGCTGGGGTTGGGATGCCATCATTTATATTTGCTTCATTACGCATTAAGCCATATTGATACCCGGTTACAAACTTTGGCACCCTTGTTGGATTTTGGAAACCCACGTAACCATTGTAAGATAACACCGGAGCACCTATTTTACCTTGCTTTGTTGTAATCAAAAGCACACCATTTGCACCGGCTACACCATAAGGTGCTACTGCTGCTGCATCTTTCAGAACAGTGATAGTGGCAATGGCGTTAGGGTCAAGCCTGCTAAAGTCGCGCGGCACGCCGTCAACTACTAACAGGGGCTGGCTTCCGCCTATTGACCCTACCCCACGGATCTGAATATTTGATGCGTCAACTCCGGGTTCTCCGCTGCCTTGTGTAAGAATTAAACCAGAGGCTCTTCCAACAAGGCTGTTGGTTAAATTTACAATGGGCTTCGAGGCTATATCCGAAGCTTTGATGGTTGATACTGCTGCCGTTACCGATGTTTTCTTTTGAGTACCGTAGCCTATCACCACTACCTCGTTTAAGTTTTTAGCCGATACTTGTAGACTGATATTAAGATTTGCCTTCTCCTTAACAGGAACTTCGGCTGAATCGTAGCCTACATAACTAATTATCAGAACGGAATTCTCTGGTACCTGTAGTGAGAAATTTCCGTTAATATCCGTAACAGTACCTAAGGTTGATCCTTTAACTTTTATCGTAACGCCAGGTAAAGTTTGTCCGTTGGCATGGTCGGTAACTTTTCCGGTTATGGTAACAGTAGCATTGGTTTCGACACTAAGTTTTGCATTTGTGATGTTATTTAACCCCTTGGGTAATGTATTGGCAAAACTGAAACTGGAAATAGATAGTAGAATAGGAATGCCCAGATAAAACCGGGACTTTTTAGTAAGGAGAACTTTTTTAAGTAAAGTCTTTTTCATAATTGAGCTTTTAATTTAACATTAGAGTGAGTTAATTGGTATTTAAGTGATCTTGTTAATTGCGTTGTAATTCATTAGCATTTAGACAATAACTGATTTTATACATCAAGTAATTATAATCCTGTTAATGGGGTCAACAACTAATAACCGTTAAAGTGACAGCATTAATTTTCTAAACCACGAACCTAATTCCGAAAGGATAATAATTGACTTGTATTAATTGGTTGACACAAATAACCTATTTAATTGACTTTTCGAGTTGCCAAATCATACATATTTATTGACATATAGTGCATTAATTCTATATACACGGTAATTATGAGTTTGTATTAATAAAATTGAAACAATAACGTGGCTCGATTTACCTGGAAATTGGTAATTACTGGTGTTTAGAGAGTTGTAATAATGTATTATTAGTGCTGCGCGGCTATAGTGTAATTCTGTAAACGAAAGATAAAAGTGAACTAACAGGAATCTCTAATATGGATTCATTAACATTCACCTTAAAATATACTATTTATATAGTTAAGGCTATGTGCTTTATCGGTCACGGTGCTTTTGGAAGTATTACCAAACGATATGGTATAACTATTTTGCTGTTTCCGGTATAGGATGAGCTTACTTATTATCTAATATGTGTTTTAGTGTTAGTTGATATCCTGATGGAGTGAGTCTTATTGACTTAACACTAGATAGGTATACTATTGCTGGTCATATGGAATTTCTTTCCCCTTTCCGGTCTATTTCTCGCAATCCTGTAGCTGGGCTCTTGAACAGGCAGGAATTTTGGTCCACTTGATCACTGCTCCAGTTAAGTGACACCAAATCGGGGATTCAGGCAGAACGTTTTCCGGTTACTACAACTTTTAACCAGTAAAAAAGTTCAAATTTGTTTTAAATGGACTGTATACTTGCCATTTACAGGTCATCACTAGCTAAATTTGATATAAAAAGTTTACTTGAGCAATACCATTCGCTTAGTATCCACAATGTACATAAATGCATTAGTAGCATGACTAGCTGAGAATGGGCATGACCCTATTGGCATTAGTTAAACCATTAAGATTAACAATACTAACCATACTTATTAGGAAAATCCAACTCAGATAGTTAGCCTATTACGAATATTTTGAATTAATGAATGGGAGAAGTTATAGTTCTATATTAGCTTTATGGTACACGCTAAAACCACATTACGTACCAAAAAATACAAATACTAAACAATCAAAGAGGGCAGTGCCATATAAACAGATTAGGGCAAAGAAAGGCTCAACTATTTCTTCTTCAAGGCGGCGGCAATTGCTTGCTCTGCAAGCGGCTCCATTATTTTATACCCTTGCAAATTAGGATGGATACCATCTTTTGATAAACCCGTTTCCATACCTCCTTTTTGATCGGCCATGGCGGTAAAATAATCGAGATATATCATATGGTTTTGGCGGGCATAATTCTTTAACATCTCGTTAAGCACCTTAACCTGTGGTGCAGGGTCTATGGCCGGCCGCCATGCTAAATTAACAGCAGGCAATAATGATGAAAGCACTACTTTAATATGGTTGGCCCTGGCCAACTCGGCCATAGATATGATATTGCCAAATATATCTTCGAGTTTTGACGGGCCGTTGTTTTGGGCGATGTCATTTATCCCCCCAAGAATCACAACTACGCCTGGTTTTAAGTTGATCACATCTTCGCGGAACCTCAGCAACATTTGCCCCGTAGTTTGTCCGCTGATTCCCCTATCGAAATAGGGCTTGCCGGCAAAGAATGTTGAATCATTACCGATCCAAAAATCGGTGATTGAATCGCCCATGT
The DNA here is from genome assembly GCA_903644075.1 of Sphingobacteriaceae bacterium. Classification (GTDB taxonomy): domain Bacteria; phylum Bacteroidota; class Bacteroidia; order Sphingobacteriales; family Sphingobacteriaceae; genus Mucilaginibacter. Next base: position 16,043 of record CAHJXH010000068.1, read on the forward strand.
AAACAACGCGGTGTTCATTATTGGCAGGTGCTTGTACTTTACTATTCGCATCCTCATATTTTTTAATATTAGCCCAATCCTGAGCCCTAACAGTTCCAATTGTAAAAGTCAGCGTTAGCAATATCAAAATTCTCTTGGACATGGCCTGTAAATTATTTTTCATTAGATAAAGAATATGGAAAATTGGAAGCCTGCACGCCACGTTCTTTATTTGGCTGTGCCGACATATCAAAGTTTATAACGGCCCCTTTTAACAGGCTGGTATGATCGAGCCAATTGTTGTTATATACCGCTCCGTTATAGCTCATTGTGTTGATATACTTATTTTCTTCGCTGTTATTTGCTGCATTTAATACCACTTTTTTACCATTCTCTAAATTGATGGTCAGTTTCTTAAAGAGTGGGGTGCCCAGTACATACTGCCCGCTGGTTGGGCATACCGGGTAAAAACCCATGGCCGAAAATACGTACCAGGCCGATGTTTGCCCATTATCCTCATCCCCGCAATAGCCATCGGGTGTGGCTTTGTACAATTTGCTCATGGCATTACGAACCCAGTATTGCGTTTTCCAGGGTTGCCCGGCGTAGTTGTATAAATAAATCATGTGTTGTATGGGTTGGTTTCCATGTGCATATTGGCCCATGTTCATCACCTGCATTTCGCGCATTTCGTGGATAATCCATCCGTTATACTCTTTACCTCCAAATATTGGTGGCGCAGTAAACACAGAATCGAGCTTGGTAACAAATGGCGCTTTACCCCCCATCAGGTTAATTAAACCCTGTATATCATGAAATACCGACCAGGTATAATGCCAGCTGTTGCCCTCAATAAAAGCCCCGCCCCATTTATACGGGCTGAAAGGCGTTTCAAAACTACCGTCCTTGTTTCGCCCCCGCATAAAATTGATCGACGGGTCGAATACATTTTTGTAATTAAGGCTGCGCTTCTTGTACAGCTCAAGTTCTGCCGTCGGGCGGTTTAGTTTTTTACCTAACTGGTAAATCGAGAAATCATCATAAGCATATTCCAGCGTACGGGCTGCGCTTTCGCCAATTTTCACATCAACAGGTACATAGCCTAATGTGTTATAATACTCCACTCCTTTACGGCCGGTCGCATTGGGTCCCTGGCTATTTGCTCCGTGAAGTAAAGCCTGATATAGGGTGGAAATATCATATCCCCTGATCCCTTTCAAATAAGCATCAGCCACTACCGAAGCAGAGTTATTGCCAATCATAATATCAGCATAGCCCGGGCTGCTCCACTCTGGTAGCCAGCCACCTTCTTTGTAATCATTAATGAGGCCTTCCTGCATCTCTTTATCTATCGAAGGATAAACCAGGTTGAGGAAAGGATATAATGCCCGGAAAGTATCCCAGAAACCAGTACCGGCAAACATATAGCCGGGTTCTGTTTTACCGGTATAAGGGCTCCAATGCTCAACTTTTCCCTGCGCATCAATTTCATAAAGCTTATTAGGGAAGAAAAGCATGCGGTAGAGGCACGAGTAAAAAGTGCGGGTTTCATCAACCGAGCCACCTGATACTGTGATATGGTTTAGGGTTTTGTTCCATATAGCCTTAGCTTTTTGCTCGGTAACATCAAAGCTATCATTGCCCTGTTCGCTTTTTAAATTCAATTCGGCCTGTTCAAAACTAATGAATGAGGAAGCAACACGGAGATGAACCTTTTCTGCATCGCCGGTTTTAAAACCTATCACTGCAAGAGCATGTTTTGCATGTAATTCTGTAGAATCTGTTAAAACAGTGTCGCTGTACGTGCGTGATAAGGTAATTGGCTTATCTACATAAATTACAAAGTAGTTTTTGAAGTTCTTTAACGGTCCGCGGGCATATTTGGTAGAGTACCCAATTATCTTCCGTTCGCCGGGAATGATCTTCACATACGATCCGTTATCCAATGCATCGATCACAATAAACGAACTGTCGCCTTTAGGAAAAGTAAACCTAAACTGTGCCGAACGTTCTGTAGGCGTAATTTCTGTGGTAACATTATGGTCTGCCAGGTAAACACTGTAGTAGTATGGTTTGGCAATTTCGGCCTTGTGCGAAAACCAGCTGGCCCGGCCCTCCTCAGTTTTTTTAAAATGTTTGGTTAAAGGCATAATGGAAAACTGCCCATAATCATTCATCCACGGTGAAGGCTGGTGCGTTTGTTTAAAGCCCCGCAGTTTATCTGCTGCATAAGTGTAAATCCAGCCATCGCCCATCTTGCCGGTTTGTGGCACCCAAAAGTTCATGCCCCAGGGTAAAGCGATCGCAGGGTAAGTGTTTCCGTTTGATAGTTCAAATTTAGAATCGGTACCCATTAAAGGGTTTACCCACTCCACGGGGTCTGTTATAGCATTAACTTTTTGGGCATATACATTGCAAACAGTAAGTATCAGAGCGATAAAGATCAGTTTTTTCATATATAGAAAATAATTCATTATTATAAACACAGCACCATAAGTGATTGATCCTGCTTTGGCGTCTACAAATAACCCTAATTAATCGATTAGGATTATTGTCAAATCATACATATTTATTGACATACTATGCATTTTATAATATATAGATCAGGTTATTTGATATATTATTCCATTTTTGCTTTCTAATGAGAAGCAAATTGGACTTAATTCAATAAGTCCACTAACTTTGATTTGGCTGAACAACCAATTATAATAACGGGCACTATTTATAATATTAATTTGCATGTACATGCAAATAGTGTAGTCTTACATTTCAGCTTACTTTTTCGCTGTGTTAATGCATATTCTTGTTTAAAATGAATTTTATAAATCAGTTGTGTTTGAAGAAAGGAACTTATATTAAAACTTTGTTTCTTTTATTTTTCATTAATTGTATAGCTTACAATTATGCTTCTTGCCAGGCATACCCTTACAAATTTAATTACATCACTGTTGATGAAGGCCTGTCGCATACAGATGCTAACGATGTGACTCAGGACCGGCAGGGCTATATATGGATAGCTACATTTTTTGGGTTAGACAGATTTGATGGTTATACCGTCAAAAAGTACTACAATAGCAATAAGCCTCTCAGCAATGCCTTAGAAAACCGGATAATGTGCCTGTATCCAGACGACACTGGCAATGTATGGCTTGGTACCGAGAGTGGGTTACAATGTTTTAATTCACGGCTGGAGAAATATATTGATTTTATTGAAACCGGAAAAAGCGGAAACCATACATTCTACAAATTATTTAAGCCACATGGGGATCTTTTATATGCTTTTACTGAAAGCCAGTTAAAGATATACGTGATAAAAGGTCATTCTATTACAGAACAAAAATTAGATGTATTACCAGGTATCCACTTCTCAGATATGTCCCCAGGCCCGAGTGGTCAAGTCTATTTATCCAGCAATAAAGGGCTTTGGGTTTTAGACGAAAATAAGAATCTTAAACAGGTATCCGTCATTAATCTTCCCGAAAAAGATCTTACAAGAGTTTACTATACAAAGAAAAGCCAACTATTATTAAGTTCCCGGGACAAACTTTTTTTAATCCGCAACATTGCCGCGGCCAAAAGCAATTTAAATAATGACGGACTTGTGTTTATCAAACAATTTGCTTGCTCCGACCACACAATTATCAAGGAT
>CAHJXH010000069.1 GCA_903644075.1 Sphingobacteriaceae bacterium
TCCATCACGCCAATACTGCCCACGCCCATACCGGTAAGATATTGTAGCACAGGTACACCCAAGCCACCAGCGCCGATCACCAAAACTTTGGCCTGTTTTAATTTATCCTGTGCTTGCTGACCAAAATTGGCCAGTTGTGTTTGCCTGATGTATCTGTTTTCGGTACTCATTAATATAAATTTTATCCGCCCAAAACCGACATGGAGGTGTGAACAGATTCGTGGCTTAGGGCTTCGGCAGCAAAGCCATCTTTCTCTCGTTTGGCAACGGCGTTTAATAGTATTTGCTGTAAATCTTCGCCTGTAGCTCCGCTCCGTAATACATCACGCAAGTTAGCTGCCGGAGGGCCGTACAGGCAGGTCCTCAATTCGCCGGTGGCTGATAAACGAATGCGGTTACAGGTGCCGCAAAATGTACGGCTGAATGATGGAATGATGCCAAATCCGCCCTTAAAACTCGGTATTTTGTAATTAACAGAGGTCGAATTATCGTCACTGATCAGGCGGGTAATATCCTGATAATGCTCGCTGATATGGTCATAAATTCGTTTATAATCCCAGCCCGAATAGCCTGAAAGTTCACTGCCGTTAAAAGGCATTTCTTCCAGAAAGCGAACCGAAAGGGGATGATCTCTAGTCAATTCGATAAATGGGATAATATCTTCGATGTTCTTGTTTTCGGCAACAACACAATTGAGTTTTATCTCGAAACCATCATTCAGCAAACCTAATATTCCGTTGTAAACGGTATCGAAACTATCGCGGCGGGTAATGCGATGAAAGCGGCCTGCATCTAAAGAATCCAGGCTGATGTTGATCTTCCGGATTCCCATTTCCTTTAAAGCCGACTGGTGTTTGGCCGAAAGTGTTCCGTTAGAAGTAACTACGATTTCCTTCAGCCCACCCAGTTCGCTTAACTTATATAAAAACGGAATAATACCATTACGCACAAAAGGTTCGCCACCTGTAATGCGGATCTTATCGACGCCCAAGCCCACAAAAACATTAGACAGTTGATACATCTCTTCGAAAGAAAGCAGCTCCTTGCGCGGGGCAAAGTTGATTCCTTCCTCGGGCATGCAGTAATAGCACCTGAAGTTACAACGGTCGGTAACCGAAAGCCGCAGGTAATTTAAACGGCGGCCATGCTGATCAACTAATAAACTTTCTTTCATTATTATGGATGGGCATTTACCCAAACGCTATTGTCTTCGTAAAATTCTTTTTTCCAGATGGGTACTGTGCGTTTCAGTTCATCAATCAGCCAGCGGCAGGCTTCAAAAGAAGCATCTCGATGGGCAGATGACACACCGATAACCACCACAGGTTGCCCCGGTAATTTGTGGCCTACTGCATGAATAATCGCCACCTCGTAAAGTGGCCACTTCTGTTTGGCTTGCAAACCCAGCTTTTCCATCTCTTTTAAAGCCATGGGTTCATAAGCCTCAAAGTCGAGGTGGAGCACTTTCTTGCCCTTGCTATGGTTGCGTACCGTGCCTACAAACAAGTTAATAGCGCCGGTTTCTTCACTGCCCAAATAAGCAGGTGCTTCGCCCAAATCAATATGTTCAACTATCCGGATCAGCATATTAATCAACCTCCGCTAACTGGTGGAATAAGTGCTATTTCACTATTGTTACCGATGGGCATGCTATCGTCTGCATACTCACTATCTACAGCTACAGCTAACGAACTTAATTGTTGCATAGCCGGATACTGCTGCCCCAGCCAAACTTTTAAATCGCCCACCGTTTGCAGTTGTTCACCTGCGGGTATGCTAAGTTTTGCTTTGCCGGCAATGTCGCGCGTAATTCCAAACAGCAGTATTTCCATTATGTGTATATAAGCTTGCCAACAAATATACCAACTTATGGTTTTCAACGGTGGTATTCATGTCATTGATAGCCCATAAATTAAATCGATGACGTTTAATCAGTTAGTCCTTTAACTTTGTTTATCATCAAAACCGAAAATTACTATGGATATTTTTGAAGCAGCCCGTACTAACAATATTGAAGAATTAAAAAATGCGCTCCAAGCCACTGATGTTAATGTGAAAGATGGTCGCAGCTCAACTCCGCTCATTATTGCCACCTATTATAATAACCTCGATGTAGTAAAAGCCCTGCTCGAAGCCGGTGCCGATACCGAACTAAAAGATGGCATGGGCAACACCGCCCTAATGGGTGTATGCTTTAAAGGTTATATCGAAAGCGCCAAATTACTGCTGGAGAACAGTGCGGATGTTGATGCTGCAAATGGCAGCAATAACACTGCATTAACTTTTGCCGCCATGTTTGGCCATAATGAGTTAATTAAGCTTTTACTGGCCAATGGTGCTAACCCATTATTGAAAGATAAGTTAGATAAAAGCCCGGTAGATTATGCGCTGGAAAAGAAAAATTATGAAGCGTTCGATTTAATGTCGGCGGTGGTTAATAAGTAACCACACTAATAATTCTTGTCATTTTGAGCGATAGCGAAGAATATTCTTCACCATGCCAAGCGTAAATACAGGGCGAAGAAGATTCTTCGTTACACTCAGAATGACAAAATGGGTTTAATTTACCAAGGCAGTTTCCGCAAAATGCTTCATTGCTTTGCTCATAAATAGAGCAAAGGTTGCATTCGGTTCGCCATTAACGCGGGTATAGCTGTTATCGGCAACATAGAGTTCCCCTAAACCGGCATAAGCTGCAGCTTGTGGATTGCCATCATTTTGTGTGCCCCAAAAGCGACGGATATTCTGATAATGTCGGGTAATTTCAAATTGTACGGATGGGCTTTCCGGCGCTTCATTCATTAAGGATATAAGGGCCTGATTAATATCATCCTGCTCTTGCTTAAGTGCTTTAAAGCCTTCTTTGCCTATTTTAATTAATGCTTTTTCGGCATGGTCAACTTCTTTGGGCCATTTTTCTATAGCCTGTTTGCGTATGGCAGCGGCTTCTTCTTTTGAGAAACCATCGTATAGTTCTTCGTAATTTAACATGTCTTTGTATTTTAAGTGATTAATGGTTTTGTCAATCGTGTTTAGCATGGTTGCTATTTGATTACGCCTGGCTTTAAGCGCTTTCTTGTGTTTGTTAAGCGCCTGTACCAGGTCAAAGTAAGGGTCATCCAGTATTATACCTATTTGCTGCAGCGGGATGTCCATTTCCTTATAAAACAAAATTTGCTGTAATCTTAACAATTCGGCTTCGCCATATAAACGGTACCCGGCTTGGGTACGTTCTGCTGGCTTAAGCAGCTCAACTTGGTCGTAAAGATGAAGCGTGCGCACACTCACCCCGGCCAGTTTGGCCACCTGTTTTACAGAATATTGAACCATATCTATATTAAATTGACATTACAAAGCTATGCTATGACGTAAGGTAAGGGTCAAGAACTTTTTTCAAATAATTTAAATAATGCCCTTTTTAGCTCTTTGGATGCGATATTATCCGTTTAAAAAAAAAATTATACCGTTAAAACACGGTGATATTTTAGTGTTGCCAATCTTAAATTTGCAATATCAATCTATCACTAAATGCCATTCCGAACGTCTAAGCCCCAGTACAGAATTATGCGACCATTCTCCATCGAACACAAGGCTAACGGCAAATTTACAGTAGACCATATCTATTTAATGTTAGCCATACTGGCTTTTATAATTGTAGGGTTTATAGCTATTAATCAGTATGTTATTTTAGCTTTTTAGTTTAAGAAAAGCAAGAGACAAGATCCCAAAAATAAGATTTAATAAATATCGTCATTGGCTTTACAGCCTGTCCCGGATTTACTTCGGGACAGGCTGTAAAGCCAATGACGTGCGCGTTTGATATTCGGCACAATTAGAATAATTGTTAACAGCATAAAAAAATATTACTTTGCAATAAATACCATCTATGCTATCTATCAACCTTAAAATATTACTCTTAAGCATCTGTTTGTTTATTAGCTTTTCAAGCTACGCACAAACACAAAAACTGCGCATTGCGGTAGCTGCCAACGCGCAATATGTAGCTAAAAAACTGGCCGAAGAATTTAAGAAAGAAACCAATATTGATGCCGACCTGATTGTGGGTTCATCAGGAAAATTAACTACGCAAATAGAACAAGGTGCACCCTTTGATGTACTTCTTTCTGCCGATATGAAGTACCCGCAGGAACTGGCTGATAAAAACCTGACGCTCGATCAGCCGCGTATTTATGCTTACGGACAATTAATTATGTGGACGCTGAATAAAGATGCTAAATTAAGCCAGCCGTCAGATTTAAGCCAGTTGGTGTTTCATAAAATAGCAGTAGCTAACCCCACTCTTGCGCCTTATGGCGAAGCCACCATGCAAGCTCTTGGTAAACTTAAATTGGCCGATAAGCTTAAAGACAAAATAGTTTATGGCGAAAGCATTGCCCAGGTAAACCAATATCTATTAAGTGGTGCTACCGAAGTGGCTTTTACAGCAAAGTCTATCGTGTTAGATCCTGAACAAAAAGATAAAGGCAAATGGGTAGAAGTGAACGAAAAGTTATACCAGCCTATTGCGCAAGGGGTAGTGATACTGAAAGCCTCATCGGGTGAAAATCTGAAAGAGGCGCAAAAATTCTACACCTTTTTATTCGGTTCAAAAGCCAAGAAGATCTTAAAAGCCTACGGATATAAATAATGGAGATCGACCTGCAACCCCTGTGGCTTACCTTTAAACTGGCATCAATAACCACAGTTTGTTTGTTGATTATTGGTTTACCTTTGGCCGCTTTACTGGCACAGAGCAGGTCGAAATTAAAATCGATAGCTGAGGCCTTAATTAGTTTGCCTTTAGTTTTGCCGCCATCTGTGCTGGGTTTTTATTTGCTGTTGGCATTAAGCCCGGCACATGGCCTGGGTGCTTTATTGCAATCGTGGTTTAATGTACGCCTGGTTTTTACTTTCCCGGGGCTGGTAATCGGTTCTATTATTTATAGCCTGCCATTTATGGTCCATCCTATTCAAGGTGGTTTAGAAGCCCTTCCAGAAAGCCTACAGCAAGCCTCATGGACTTTGGGCAGATCAAAAACGGATACCTTTTTTAAAGTTTTGCTGCCTAATATTCGCCCCGCATTGCTTACCGGTATCGTACTCACATTTGCACATACCCTGGGTGAATTTGGTTTGGTGTTGATGATTGGCGGGAGTATCCCCGGCGTTACCAAAGTAGCTTCTATCGCTATTTACAATGAAGCCGAAGCCTTGAATTTCCATGCCGCGCACGTTTACTCTGCCGTGCTGTTGGTTATTTCGTTTTGTATCCTGCTGCTGGTTTACATCATTAACAAGCGTTTAATTAAAAACCGGTTGGCTTTATGATCAAAATCCGCATCCGAAAAAAATTGAACATGGCCGATGGCGCATCCGAACTTATAGTTGATGCGGAATTGCCACTGCAAAATATTACCGCGCTGTACGGCCCATCCGGAGCTGGCAAAACCACTTTACTTAAAATTATTGCCGGACTAATTCATCCCGAAATTGGTTTTATTGAAGTGAATGGCGAAGTATGGCTGGATACTGCCAAAAAGATTGATCTACCTCCGCAAAAGCGCGATATTGGTTTTGTATTCCAGGATTACGCCCTGTTTCCGAATATGACAGTGAATCAAAATCTGTTTTACGCCGCAGGTAAAAATGCTGACGAAACGTTAATTAACCATCTGCTCAATTTAACCGGGTTGGTTGCTTTCGCTAATCACAAACCCGAAACCCTATCCGGCGGGCAAAAGCAACGCGTAGCATTAGTCCGTGCATTGATCAGAAAACCTTCGCTGTTATTATTAGATGAGCCGTTATCAGCCCTGGATAATGAAACCCGGATACAACTGCAACAAGAACTTCTGCAACTTCATAACGAATATCGCTTCAGTGCCTTATTAGTGAGTCATGATATAGCCGAAGTTTATCATTTAGCCGGTCAGGTATTGGCTATCGATAAAGGGAAAATTGTTAAAACTGGTAAACCCGCCGAAGTTTTTGGGCTGATAGAAAATGAATCAATCAGAATATTTGCACAAGTTGTAAGTGTAGACGGTGATTGGATGACCGTTTTGCTCGATCAACGATTATATAAATTGAAGTATATAAATGGTTTGAGCGTAGGGGATAGGGTGAGCCTGGGATTAGGAGATGCTGAGAAAATTTTATAATCTTTCCACATCATCAATTGTCCTTAATCTTTTGTCCTCCTTACACCAGCAGCGCCGAAATCCTATTCTGCAAAACTTCCATATCAAAAGGCTTGGCCAAAAAATCATTGGCACCTGCATCAAAGGCAGATTGGCGCACATTATGCCCCGCCGAAATAATGATGACCGGAATGTTTTGGGTTGAAGCCTGCCGTTTTAATTGCTTGCAAACTGTTAAGCCATTATGGCCGCCCATTGCTATATCCAGTATTACCAGATCGGGCTGGGCTTTTACCGATTCCATTACCGAAGTGCCATCGTACACATACATCACCTCGTAACCGGCATAATTAAGTATGCTCGAGATCGATTCAACAATGGCTACGTCATCGTCTGCTACTAATATCGTTTTATGCCGTAATTCCATAAGTTTCAGCTAAGTAAATAATTAAAGGTTATGTTAATTTAACGTATACTATTTATGCCATAGTATGCCGTTTAAGCCGATATTTTAATAAAATATCTGTTACGTAATAGGGGTTTTACCTATCTATTCTTGCACCGGCTTATAATGGGGTCAATATATCAACATTTACAATATACGTAAGGTTTTGCAGAATTGGCAAAAAAAGCGATTAATTGAAAATATACGGAAGCTCAGCATGCTGGTAAGCCGGGTTTTGCAACTGTATTTTTAATTTTTTAAAGGTTTGCATCGGCCCTTCGGCAGCAAATAAATTAATGAGCCATGCAGGTACATCGCCGCCCGGGTCTAGCGCTAGGGTATACTCTATATTGAGCGTATCTTTACCCACTGGCGTAATTACCCATTTACCAACCGATTGTGTTACACGCACAATACCAGCCTTTTCGGGTATATAATCGCCAAGGCAAGGGGCATCTATGGTTATAACTTTGGTTTGCGGGTTTTGCTTTACTATAATATGGCAAATAAAATCGCGGTTATGCACGGGCCAGGGTACCTGCACTTCAGAGTAATAATAGAGCTCAGATAGTGAAACCTGTTTTAAAACAGCAGCCGACTTAGTATGATAAGCCCAGTTTACACTATTTTTAATATCCATAATAACGGCAACAAACTGCGATGCATTTGCCGAAACCTGGCAGTTTACTTTAACTGCTTTAAAACTAGAGTTAGCTACAGCGCGGGTGTAAACTTTTATGCCTTCGTCTTCTGTTTTTAATTTCCAACTGTCTTGTGCGTATGTAGTGCTTGCAAAAAATATTAAGCAGGTAAAGGATAATAATAACTTATTCATTAATCAATAGCTCAAATCGGTATCTTTTAATACAAAGTAACAAATCTGAGACGAAGGATAAGTCTACTCGCCTTTTTTTGACGTTGCAACGATAATAATACCACCAATAAGCAATATCCCACCAACATAAGGCGGCCATACTACTGTTTTCTGCCTGTCTGCCGAAACCTGTAGTGGGCCGGCATCAATTATTTTTTCTTTTTTGGTATAGGTGAAGCCTGTCCATATCAGCATTACAGCGCCGATAATAATTAATACAAACCCTATTATCTTTTTCATACCACTTAAAGGATATTATGTGCGTATTGTTTGATGTTTTGTTTGAAGTTAATATTGTGTTAATTAGGATACTACAAATCGTTAAACTATAAATATTTTAATGAAATGTCATTTGAGTTAAACATTTGATTGCTTATATTCGTAAAAGCTATGAAAATAGTGCCTAAACCATAATTTTTACGTTCTATATGAAATCTGATTTATCTACTTTGCTAAAGCCGGGCTACAACTTTGCTGATCGTGGTGCCTATTATGAATTTCGAATCCTTAATGTTTCTGATTCCTTACATGCCAACGCCTATTACTTCGGTAATAAAGAATGGAGTGATGAGTATTTGAAATATTGCCACCGGGAACCCACCTTTATTGATAGGTGGCAGAAAGCGGCCGGCGACTGGAGCGATAAAACCGTTGTTGATATTGGTTGCGGACCCGGCAACATATTTGCCAATTTTGCAAACAAACCGAAAGTATTAATAGGAGTTGATGTGGCTCCGGAGTCATTAAAAAACGCTGCCGATCAGGGTTACACGGCTGTTCTGGCAGATGCAAACCATTTGCCGTTTGAATCGGGGGTTGCAGATATTGTTACACTTAATGCCGCATTACATCATACCGATAATATGTCATCGGTATTAAAAGAAGCTGCCAGACTGGTTAAACCCGGAGGCTTGCTAATAACCGACCACGACCCGCAACAAAGCGCCTGGAATTATAAGGGGGCTGCTAAATTATTATGGAATGCACGTTTATGGTATTACCGTATAATCGGGCATAGTTTCCATAAATCGAGCGAGCAGCAAAAATGGGGGCTGGCGTGTGAAACTCACCACAGGGCCGGAGATGGCGTTACCAAATATTTGTTCGACAGTGTGCTGAAACCAATGGGTTTCGAAGTAAATGTTTACCCGCATAATCACGATCTGGGGGCCGAAATATTTGAAGGCAAGTATGGCAAAGCAGACAGAAAATATCGCATAGGTAACCTGCTTTCAGGCCGTAACCCGTCAGCCGCCAAAAGCGCTTTAACACTGATGTGTGTGGCACGAAAAGCTGTTTAGTTTTTGTTAATTATGTTGAGCTGTTGATTGAGTTGAGTAGTTGATCAGCCCGGGAATTATTTCCGTAAAAAAAACTTAATTAACTCAATCAACCGATAAACTAATCAACCTATATTTAACTTCGATTATAAACAATCTAACCATGAAGTTTTTCCGGAGTTATTTATTATTGCTTGTGCAATTTATAGGTGTTGCGGCCATGGCCCAGCAAACTACACAAGTTAAAATTGCCAACGGTACATTAGAAGGCATCGTTGTGCCTTCAACCAATATTCGTTCATTTAAAGGTATCCCATTTGCGCAGCCGCCTGTTGGCGATTTACGCTGGAAAGAGCCGCAGCCCGTAAAGAACTGGACTGGCGTTCGTCCTGCCGATCATTTTGGCCCACGAGCCATGCAGAAGCCGGTTTTCGGCGATATGGGTTTTCGATCAGATGGCATGAGCGAGGATTGCCTGTATCTTAACGTGTGGACACCCTCCAAATCTGCCAATGCAGGCTTGCCTGTTATGGTATATTTTTATGGCGGCGGCCTGGTTGCCGGTGATGGTTCTGAGCCCCGCTACGATGGAGAAAGCCTTGCTAAAAAGGGAATAGTTACTATTACAGTAAACTATCGCTTAGGCATCTTCGGCTTTTTCTCACATCCCGAACTTACTAAAGAATCGCCTCACCATGCATCGGGCAACTATGGATACCTCGATCAGCATGCGGCATTGGTTTGGGTTCAACAAAACATCGCAGCCTTTGGTGGCGATCCTAAACGCGTAACCATTGCAGGCGAATCTGCAGGTTCTATATCTGTTTGCGCGCAGATGGCTTCCCCACTGTCGAAAGATCTGATAGCCGGTGCCATTGGCGAAAGCGGCGCACCAATTAACCCAACATTATTCCCAATTCCATTGGCAGATGGCGAGAGTAATGGCTCTAAATTTATGGCTGCTGTTAATGCTAGTTCACTGGCCGATCTGCGTGCCATCCCCGCCGCGCAATTGTTGGATGATGCTTACAAGCCCGGTATGCCGCCAAATACGACTGTGATTGATGGTTACTTTTTGCCTAAAAGGCCGGTAGATATTTTTGATGCTGGCGAACAGGCGCATATACCATTATTAGTAGGATGGAACTCAGCTGAGGTACCTTACCAGGCTTTACTGGGCGTACAAGCGCCAACGCCCGAAAATTATCAGAATGCAGTGAAAAAGATTACGGGCGATCAGGCCGATGAAATACTGAAACTTTACCCGGGCTCATCAGAAACAGAAGTTATTAAATCGGCTACAGAATTAGCCAGCGATCGCTTTATTGCCTATAGTACCTGGAAATGGTCTGATTTGCAGGTTAAAACTGGCGGCAGTCCGGTTTACAGATACCTATTCTCACGCAATCGCCCTGCCATGACGGCCAAAATGGGCAATGCCACTGCCGGTTTAGCAGGTGGAATTATTAAAGGAGATAATGCTGCTGCCAAGCCTAAACCTGTAGCTTATGACGGTGCGGCCCATGCCTCAGAAATTGAATATGCGCTGGGTAACCTGGCCACAAACACTGTTTACGCATGGACACCCGAAGATTACAAGGTATCTGAAACCATGGAGAATTACTTTGCCAACTTCATTAAAAAAGCCAATCCAAATGGATCTGGCTTGCCTAAATGGGCGCCCAATACGGCTGGTAGCAAATTGCAATACATCAATATTAACGTAACCACCAAACTGGAACCAGATAATACGCGTGAGCGGTATCTGTTTTTAGACAAGTTGTATAACAAATAATAAAGAAGGCCTCGTTTAGAGGCCTTCTCCCGTTTTCTCTATCTCTTCATATAAATCCCTGAACAAATCTTTAATTGTATCTGCTTTTACAAATTCCGGAACTTCTATGTGATATTTTATACGTGGTTCGCTAATAAAATAGCTATGATATTGATTATGGAGTTTCACTTCAATGGTATAAAAGGGGGGCCCATCAAGCTTAGCTTTTGGTGGATCGGCAGCAACTTTATGAGCCTTTAAGCTATCTTCAATCATTTGATGGTCTTTCATGTCAAATACATTGTTGGCAATTAATATCCTAAAAACGCTGTCTACATACTTACTAACGGCCAACTTTTTATGAATAATATGTGGTGAGCCATGTTGTGGGCCGAATATAAACAAGTATGATTCGGCAAAAAGGCTATCCTTATTACCTTTAATTAATACCACGGGCGTTCGCGACATATTTGTAACAGATAGCACTGTACACCTGATCTCTAAATCATATTTTGATCGTTTAACTTGTCCGATATACTTATCTGCCAGATGTTTACCTGCTATCGTATCATTTCTAAACTCAGGGATATGGTATATTTTTCCGGCTGATGTTAATCGCTGTTGGGCAAATGCATGATTACCGGTTAAAGAGGTAAATATCAAACTCAATGTCAGGATTACTAAAATGCGCATATGAATTAACTTATGATTAAGAGCCAAATTAATGTTAATTCTTAATATTTCTTCTCCTGAACCTATAAAACATTATTAAGACTCCGGCGCAACCTGTGGTGCTCTTTTTGAACTTAGCGTAGTACCTGCACTGGCAATAATAATTAATGCAATAGCCAGCCATTCGTAAAGCGACAAATATTCGTGCAGGAATATCAATCCTGATAATGCTGCCACAGCAGGTTCGAGGCTCATTAAAATACTAAATGTTTTCGCCGGGATTTTTCTTAATGCATTTATCTCTAACGTAAAAGGTATAGCGCTCGAAAGTAAGGCCAACGCCAGGCCCGATAGTAGCATCCAGGGTTTTAGATGAGTTATTATTCCATCGCCAATAGCGGCAGGTACCACAATTGCAGAGGCGAAGAGCATCCCAATGGTAACAGCCGTGCGGCCATCCATCATTTTAGAAATCCGGCCACCCAATATAATATATGCTGCCCAAAAACCACCGGCAAGCAAAGCCAGCAGCATGCCAATAACGTTTAAGCCATTGTTACTCCAGGGCGCAATAAGCGCTATGCCCGCAGCAGCAAGTAATACCCATAAAAAGTCTATTTTTTGTTTAGATTTAGTTAAAGCCAATATCAAAGGGCCTACAAACTCGAGGGCAACACCCAGCGCAAGGGGAATGCGCGCAATGGCCATGTAAAAAATAATATTCATTGAACCCAAGGCCACGCCATACAGGGCGGCAGCTTTCCACTGGGCTTTGGTAATATTTCGCAGGTTGGGGCGGTTAACCAGGAGCAGGATTAAGGCTGATAAACCAATTCTTAATGAAGACGTGGATATTGGGCCCAGTACCGGAAATATGCCCTTAGCAATAGCAGCGCCACCCTGCACGCTGATGATGGACAACATTACTGCCGGTACCGCCGGGATTTCAATTCGTTTCTTATTCTCCATTTATCTTAATGCGGCTGCAAACATATTGAATTTGCGACGTGCGATTGCGTGAAAAAAATAAATCCGGATTAATCTCCAGATGCTTTCTTCTTGTATACTCCCCAAACATAGAAAGGTACGCCGGCCATCAGTAATATAAATCCGTAGAAAACAGAACTTTGCCCGGCACCGGCAATTTCCCATAAGGTGTAAATAAATGCCAGCATCCCTAATACAATAGCGGAAACCCATCCGGTGCTTTTCAGGGATTTTTTCTCAAACCTGATAAGGATGTATGAGGTTACAGAAAACAGGTAGGGTACCAACATGGTAAATACAGATAACAGTAACAAAAATCGGAACTGTTCTACCAGTGCCTTGGTGTAGTTCATGCTCATAAACAGGGAGATAATAATCCCGCTGATGATCATACCTACATAAGGCACGCCCTTGCTATTTAAACGGGTGAAAATGGCGGGAAAGAGCTTGTCTTTTGCAATGGCAAACGGTACCTGGCCTTGTACCAGCGTCCAGCCGTTAAGTGCCCCGAAAGCCGCTATGGCAACACCCGCGCTTACCCAGTAACGGGCAGTTGGTCCGAACATTATAACCGCAGCATCTGCAAATGGTGTAACGGAATGTTGTAATGCTGTATTAGGGATAATGCCCATTACACTTATGCTGCCCAATACGTAAACCAGTGTGGCAATCAATAAGCCCAGCATGGTAGCCCGTGAAATAGTTTTCCCCGGATCGGCTACGCTACCCGATGGTATAGTAGCCGATTCGATGCCGATATAAGAGAACATCGTCATTGTGGCGGTCGCTGTGATTGCGCCCCAAACAGATGTGCTTGTGTTATTAAACGGATGAAAGTTTTCGACCCTGATAAAAAATAAACCACCAATGGCGATGATAAGTAATGGTAACAATTTTAAAATTGTAGTAGCCAGCTGTACTTTGCCCGATGTAGCTACGCCCCGCGTATTAACCCAAGTAAGCAACCAGATAGCGCCCAGGCCGGTAAGCACTGCTGCCATTGTATTGGTGGCAAGCAAAGGGAAAAATGTGCTTAAGGCACTTACGAATGAAATGGTGATTGCTGCATTAGCGCATGATGTAGCCAGATAATATCCCCAGGCCACTAAAAAGCCGGCAAAGTCGCCCAGTCCGTGTCGGGTGTAGGCATAAGGGCCGCCGGTACCTTGTGGCAGCAGCTTACTCAAATTACTAAACACTCTCGCTAAAAAGAACGATCCGATTGCCGAAAATACCCAGCCCAGTATACTTATGCTGCCGAATGATGCCATTGCCGCAGGCATTAAAAATACACCCGCGCCTATCATATTACCCACCACCAGCGAGGTGCTGGACCATAGGCCTAATTTCTTTTTTTCTGCTACTGCCATGATAAATTTAAATGCTTCAGGAGGGTGATAAAGATAGGGGATTGGCAGTTCCTTTTCAACTATTTGTCATGCTAACGGGCGCGTGATTGCCAAGTACAGCCTGTCCGGATTTACTTCGGGAAAGCAATCTTAGACCTGTTAGCAGTAGTATAATTAACGTACAATTCGTTTTTCATTAGGGATGGTAGAGTGTTGTGAATTGTCAGTGGATGTACTTTTCTTTTTTTGCCGAAAAAAAGAAAAGTACCAAAAGAAAAAACTCGTGCTTGCTCAATTTTCTATGAAAGGGTGTAGTGTGGCCAATGTTGTGCTATCCGAAAATTAAGAGGCCACAATTGTTAGGTTATTATTGGTTCTTTTGTTCAGTTCATTACTTATACCTTTTCTTGGTTCGCAATTCTTGTTTTTTCCAGTAAACAGCTTCGGCCAAAAGCGGATAGAACAATGGTGGCCTTGCGCGTAGGAAGAGGCATTGGGAATTTTGCAGAAGGGCTGGATTGAGCGAACGTAAGTAGGCAAAAGATCCCGGCCTGTGGTTTTATACGCTGGGTAGCATGACCCTGTGTGTAAGGAAGCCTTTTGCTGATAAGCTTTTTGGTTTTTGTAGCTACAAAGTAATAGCCCTCCGCGGCAATTGAGCGGACTGACATTTATTTTATGCACTAACATTAATATTAGTACATAATCCATCTTTACTCACAAATACTGATAACCACAACATTATTCCTTAACTTGTGCTTTTTATTGATACACATACAGTGACTTTTAAGGACTTTAATTTTAACGAGCAGTTAGCAGAAGGTATCCAAAGTATGGGATACAATACGCCTACGGCCATACAAGCGCAGGCAATACCTATTATTTTAGAAGGTAAAGATATTATAGCCTGTGCGCAAACAGGTACCGGTAAAACGGCATCGTACCTGTTGCCGGTTTTAAACGATATAGGTAATGCAGGTGCAGGGCACCAGATCAGCACACTTATTTTGGGGCCAACCCGCGAGTTGGTTCAGCAGATAGATCAGCAGGTAGAGGGCCTGGCTTATTTTACCGAGATCAGTTCCCTGGCCGTATTTGGTGGCGGCGATGGCATTGCATACGAACAGCAAAAACGAGGCATACAGAATAAGGTTGATATTGTAATTGCGACCCCGGGAAGACTCATTGCTTTCCTGACTTCGGGTGCTTTAAAGCTGGACCACCTCAAACATTTTGTGCTGGACGAAGCCGACCGTATGCTCGACATGGGTTTCTTTCAGGATATTATGCGCATCATCACTTATCTGCCAAGTAATCGCCAAACGTTACTTTTTTCGGCTACTATGCCGGGTAAGATCCGTACACTGGCACGCTCTATTTTGAAGAATCCAGAGCAGATCAATATTGCACTTTCACAACCTGCGGTAGGAATTAGTCAACAGATATATCGTGTGCATGATGCGCAGAAAACCAAGCTGATTGAAGTGCTGCTAAGAAGTGGATTATACACCAGCACAATCATATTTGCATCAACCAAAGAGAAAGTTAAGGCTTTGGCTAAAGACTTAAAACAAGCACAGATTAACGCCGAACCATTCCATTCAGACATGGGCCAAAGCGAGCGTGAGGAAGTATTATTGAGCTTCAAGAACCGCCAGTTGCCGGTTGTTATAGGTACCGATGCCTTATCTCGCGGTATTGATGTGGAAGGTATTGATCTGGTAATCAACTATGATGTTCCCGGAGATCCTGAGGATTATATTCACCGCATTGGCCGTACCGCGCGTGCTGCCACTACCGGTACTGCTGTTACACTGGTTAATAAACACGATGAGCGTAAGCTGACTAATATTCAATCGCTGATTGATAAAAAGATAGAAGAAATTACTCTACCAGCCGATATTGGCTCCATACCAGAACAGAAACCACAATTTGATAATAACAAACGCAGGAGCGGCGGCCGTAACAGCAGAAGCTCACAAGGTGGCAGAAGCGGTGGTGCTAAAGGGCAAAGCCAAGGAAAAAAATCTTAATCAATACATCATTATTAAATACAAAGCGGGCACAGGATATTGATTCTATGCCCGCTTTGTATTATTGTTTGTTATACTGAGTAAATTCCGCGGAAATCTACAAAGACGGTCGGTGAAACCTTAAAACCTAAAGAAATAGTGCCTTGGTCGCCGCCTACAGGTATATAAGCACCATGCGCAGTGTATTGATTGCCTTGTGAATCTATTACATAAGAAACAGTGTGCGAATCAGAAGGTCCGTAAGCTTCGCAAAGGCCAATAGAGCAATAAAAGGAACCAATATCTATAATTGTGCCCTTTGCTTTTGCGTGCTTTTTAATAGTAGTATTAGTACTGTTGAAAGTTGTTAATTGCATTCCGGCTGCTAATACAACAACAGTTAAGGGTAGGATAAATTTTTTCATAAGAATTTAATTGTGTTAAGATTTACTGCAAGTTAATATTGGGTTTCGACAAAAGCAAATATTTCATTTAGATTAATTATTGAAAAATCGGCTTTGTTCGTGCCAATAGTTTCGGGTTAATTTTACAATTTTACGCCGTGAGCAATTTTCAACCTCAATTACGTACCGTTAACGTTATCCGTTATGTAACGCCCCTGCGCGAAGGCGGTTCTTTGCCCGCTATAGCCGAGGCTGACGATGAGTTTCTGTACGTGCTTAAATTCCGTGGAGCAGGACAGGGTGTAAAAGCTTTAATTGCCGAACTGATAGGAGGCGAAATTGCCCGTTTACTGGGTTTCAAGATTCCCGAAATTGTATTTGCCAACCTTGATACTGCCTTCGGCCGTACCGAACCTGATGAAGAAATTCAGGACCTGCTGAAAGCCAGTGTAGGCTTAAACCTGGCGATACATTACCTGTCGGGAGCCATTACGTTTGATCCGGTAGTAACTACGCTCGACCCCAAATTATCATCACAGATTGTATGGCTGGATTGCCTGCTGACTAATGTTGACCGTACGCCGCGTAACACCAATATGTTAATATGGCATAAAGAGTTATGGCTGATAGATCATGGCGCATCCCTGTATTTCCACCACTCCTGGCATAACTGGCAGGAGCAGGCTAAAAGGCCTTTTGTAAATGTAAAAGACCATGTACTGCTGCCCCTTGCAAGCGAATTAGTGGTGGTTGATGCTGAATATAAAGTGATACTAACACCCGATCATATCCGTAAGATAGTAAACCTAATCCCAGACGAATGGCTGAGTGCCGGTTTTGAGGAAGAAACCCCGGATGCCATCCGAAATGTATACTACGAGTTTTTAACCACGCGAATTGCATCGTCTGATATTTTTGTAAAAGAAGCCCAAAATGCCCGAGAATCATTTATTTGAGTACGCCGTTATACGCGTTGTACCCAGGGTAGAGCGTGAGGAATTTTTAAACGTGGGTGTTATTTTATATTGCAAACGGCAGCAGTTTTTAGGCATCAAGTTTATTGTGAACGAAGATCGCTTGCTTGCTTTTTGTGCTGATCTGGATATGGAAACCCTTACAGCAAATTTGAACGCCTTAACGCAGATTTGCTTAGGCAGTAAAGCCGGCGGGCCAATTGCTACGCTAGATATGCCCTCGCGTTTTCGCTGGATCACGGCTACCCGCAGTACCGTTGTGCAGGCATCGAAAGTGCACCCTGGCTTGTGTATTGATGCAGCTGCCACGCTCGAAAAATTGTACGCCCAATTAGTGGCATAATATCAATTTCAATCATAGCTTCAAGTTGTAATTTTCTGATTTTATTTGGATATTGACATACCATTTAACCAATTATAAAATCATTATGCCACACATTAATTTACCGGCTGGTTCGCCGGGTATCCGAAGCTTATTTATGTTCAGGCCCGAGACCGCCGGTCCGCTTAACCTGTTAGCCCAAACTTTGCTGCATAACCCACACCCCACTTTAAGCGCGGGGGAGCGCGAGCTGATTGCCACTTATGTATCCAGCTTAAATAACTGCAAATATTGTTCAACTATCCACGGCGCTATAGCCAAACATCAGTTGGGTAACGATGGCCAAACCGTTAAACAGGTAGTTGCCGATATGGAAACGTCGCCCGTTAGTGATAAGCTGAAAGCCTTGTTGCGTATTGCTGCCAAAGTACAAAGCGGCGGCAAAAATGTAACTGATGCTGATGTAGCCCAAGCCCGCGAACAAGGTGCAACGGATATTGAGATCCACGATACGGTACTGATTGCTGCTGCTTTTTGTATGTATAACCGCTATGTTGATGGCCTGGCTACCTTTCAACCCGATGATGAGGAGCTATACGACCAGATGGGTGCCCAGCGCGCACGCGAAGGTTACCATAGCGGGCCATTAAAGTTAAAGAGGGATGAAGAAATTGTGGAGGCTTCTTAAGTAATAATACATAATACACTTAAAGTTTACGCCCTGTAAACTTTAAGTGTATTAAAAGCGTAAGTCATTCAGAACAAAATCTCTTAAAATATCTTATAGAGATATGTTTTTTAACTTAAAGTTATAATCTAAAGACTGACTTATGAAAAAATTATTCCGCTTATTAATTTTAGGGCTTATATTAAGCAGTGCCGCAAAGGCACAAAATACCGATGGTAAAAGCTGGTTTAGCAATAATATTGCCGGTGCCGCGCAAATACAAATCACTTATCGCAATACCAATCTCGATCAGGTTAATCGCATATTAAACAACAGTAATATCCCATCTGTTGGTGGCAATGATGTTTGGATTAACCTATCCATGAGCCATGTACACAAGCAATGGATCTTTGAGGATGGTTTAGGTATCACACCACTTTCGAGCTCAGAGAGTGTAAACAATGTGAAGGCCAGATACGGGCAAGGGCAATTATATTTTCGTGCAGGATACAATATTGCCAAAACAGCTGATTCGCGTTTTTTTCCTTTTGTAGGGTTAAACTTCTCTGCCGCAATGTTGAAAATACAGGATAAAGGCCGCGAAGAAAGCACCTCAGACTTTTCGCAAGAATTGTTGACCAGCACTTACAGCAAAACATTATATCAAGGCAATTTTGGTATCGAATTAGGTGCAGGTTATGATTATCTCATCAAAATGAAGACCAAGAAAGTTGATAACTGCGTAGAGATTCAACGCAACATCCCGATAGGTATCCGTGCCGGATACTACATCAACGCTGCCCGCAGCGACTGGAAAATCGACAGCCACTCGTTAGATAATGGGCCGGATAAAGGCCAGAGTGCAGTTTTTATATCGTTGAATATTGGTTTGGGGTATAATGTAAGGAAGCTGTAGCTAATGAGTGAGGGAGTGAATGATAGAATGAGAGAATAACAAGATTTGTCATTCTGAGTGTAACGAAGAATCTTCTTAGCTCTGCTAAGCGGATTTGCAGATCGAAGAAGATTCTTCGCTGTCGCTGAATGACAAATAAACTATATAAAGGCACCCTTTTTGCTATATCTAACCCATGGATCAGCTTAGTATTTTCGGTAATACAGAAGTCAACAAACCTTTGTTGCCAGGTTTAATTGACTACGAACCCAGCATGTTTACCAAAGCCGAGAGCGATGACTTGCTGCAAAAATTGATCAAAGAAACACCCTGGACGCAACGTTCTGTATTGATGTATGGCAAAGAAGTACTCACGCCCAGGCTCACCGCCTGGTATGGCGACCCGGATGCAGATTATTCTATCTCGGGTATGGGGTCAACGCCTTTACCATGGACGGCCGATCTGCTCATTATCCGCCAAAGGGTAGAAGCAGCTTCCGAGATTTCCTTCAATACAGTATTGCTTAATTATTACCGAGATGGCAACGATTCAGTAAGTTGGCATGATGATATGGACAATACCCCCGGCCGCAATATGTTTGTAGGCTCGGTTAGTCTGGGCCAGGTACGAACGTTTGATATTCGGAAGAAGGCGGATCATACGGTTAAATATTCTATCCCTTTAGAGAATGGTTCTTACCTTTTAATGAAAGGTGATTTTCAGCTAAACTGGCAGCATCGGATTGCAAAATCTATTAAACCGATGAAGGAGCGGGTTAATTTGACGTTTAGGGTGAGTGATAGGATAGTTTAGAATATCTCCCACCCGTCAT
>CAHJXH010000070.1 GCA_903644075.1 Sphingobacteriaceae bacterium
AGGTGGGTTAAAAATACATCGGTAATATCATCGGTACTAAAACCTTTTTCGGCTAATGATTTTTGTAAGCTATCATTGCCATGCAGATAATAATGACTGAAAAATTTTTCGCTTTGTTTATCGCCAATGCCGGTATCAATCAATATTAAACGATCACCGTCTTCAATCAGCAAACAGCGCATAGCCCAGGTACACATATTATTATCGTCGGCCGGGTTTGTTTTTTGCCATATTGATTTCGGCACCACGCCAAACATAGCGCCGCCATCTAATTTAAATAACCCGGTGTTGATAGTGTGTAGATTCATTGTATGTGAGTCCGGAAGAAAAGAAGGCCGGAGGTCCGAAAGATAGGAAGAAGTCGGAAAGTCCGCAAGTCCGTGAGTCCGGAAGAAAAGAGGTCCGAAGTCGGAAAGAAGTGAAGAAGTCTGGAAGTCGGTAAGTCCGCAGGATTGTAAGTTAAAAATGTAAAACAAAAAAAGTCCGGAAGCTTATCGCTCCCGGACTTTTCTATTTCCCTGTCTTTCGGACTTCTTTACTTTTCCGACCTCAGGACTAATACTATAAGTGTATCACTTCACCGTATGCATCAGCAGCAGCTTCCATAATAGCTTCGCTCATGGTTGGGTGAGGGTGGATAGTTTTAATTACATCGTGGCCGGTAGTTTCCAATTTGCGGGCGGTTACTACTTCGGCAATCATTTCGGTAACATTCATGCCAATCATGTGCGCACCTAAAAACTCGCCATATTTGGCATCAAATATTACCTTAACAAAACCTTCTTTTGCACCGGCAGCGCTTGCTTTACCTGATGCTGAGAATGGGAATTTGCCAATTTTAAGTTCGTAACCAGCTTCGCGGGCTGCTTTTTCGGTATAACCTACAGAAGCAACTTCCGGAGAGCAATAAGTACAGCCCGGGATGTTGTTATAGTTGATAGGCTCAACATGTAAACCGGCAATTTTTTCAACGCAGGTAATACCTTCGGCAGATGCTACGTGTGCAAGCGCCTGGCCTTTTACAATATCGCCAATGGCGTAAATGCCTTCAACATTGGTGCGGTAATAGTCATCAACCAATACCTTGCCTTTATCAAACTTAACACCGGTTTCTTCTAAACCAATGCCTTCTATATTAGTACTGATACCGATTGCTGATAATACAACCTCTGCTTCCAGCACTTCCATGCCTTTTTCAGTCTTAACGTTTACCTTGCAAAGCTCGCCGTTGGTGTCAACAGACTCAACGGTAGAGTTGGTCATGATGTTGATACCTTGTTTCTTTAAGCTGCGGTTCAGTTGTTTTGATACTTCTTCGTCTTCTAACGGAACGATGTCGCCTAAAAATTCAACCACGGTAACTTTAGTACCTATAGAGTTATAAAAATAAGCAAACTCGATACCGATAGCGCCAGAGCCTACCACAACAATTGATTTTGGTTGTTTAGGCAAATTCATAGCCTGGCGGTAACCGATAACCTTAATGCCATCTTGTTTAAGGTTAGGTAACTCGCGCGAGCGGCCGCCTGTAGCCAGTATAATGTGTTTAGCCTGGTGTGTGGCAACAGTGCCATCAGCAGCTTTAACTTCTACATTACCTTTGCCTTTAAGTTTACCAAAGCCGTTAATAACGTCGATCTTGTTTTTCTTCATTAAAAACTGCACGCCTTTGCTCATGCCATCGGCAACACCGCGGCTGCGTTTTATTACCGCATCAAAATCAACCACTCCCTGGCCTTCTATTTTAATGCCGTAATCAGAGGCATGGTTTAGATATTCGAATACCTGGGCACTTTTTAGCAATGCTTTAGTTGGGATACAACCCCAGTTAAGGCATATACCACCCAATGATTCTCTTTCAACTACAGCGGTTTTAAAACCTAACTGGGAAGCGCGGATTGCAGCAACATAGCCACCCGGACCAGACCCTATAACAATGACATCGTAGTTCATGATATTTTAAAGATTATGCTTTTTGTTTGAGGCCAAAACTAAGTAAAAACCCTGAGATGCGAAATATGTAGTGGTATTGCTACAATATTGATGACTCTTTTATTATATATAAGCTAATGTAATTGGCAACTACACAATAAACACAGAACGTTGCTTATAGAAAAGAGTAATAAAACTGATACAATTACCTGCCGAAAATGTCATTTTAACAGTTTAAAATAGGTTTTGTTACAAGTTTTATTATATTTTTGATATAATGTTGATAAAAGCCTCGCTTTATTAACATTGTCTTAACATTGGAAATGAGCCTTATATATATCTTTGCTCGTTATTTTAAATTAAACATTAACAAACAAAACAAGTATGAGGAAGATTTTACTTCTTTTATTCGCCACTGTTTTTAGCCTGAGCCTTACATACGCTCAGGGCAATGGCGGCAAACTAATTACCGGTAAACTGTTGGATACCCAAACCAAAGAGCCCCTAATTGGTGCCACAGTTACCATAAAAGGTACAACTAAGGCGGCTTCAGTATCTCTGGATGGTACTTTCAAAATCCGGATACCCGAAGAGGGAACTACCACATTGGTATTCTCTTATATTGGTTACGTATCAAAAACTATTGATGTAACCGACAAAAATCTTGGAACTATTACACTTGATCAAACAGCATCTTCTGTAAAAGAAGTTGTGGTAAGCGCAAGCTCACCTGTTGCTATTAACAGATCTACCCCAATCTCAGCATCATCTGTTAACCAGATATATATTGAAGAGAAAGGTGCCGGAGCAGAATTCCCTGAGCTTTTAAAGAATGCTCCTGGTGTTATGACTTCAAGAACCGGTGGTGGTTACGGTGATTCACGCATTAGCATCCGTGGTTTTAGCAGTAACAACGTTGCGCTTTTAATCAACGGTATTCCTGCTAACGACGTGGAAGCCGGTAAAATTTACTGGAATGACTGGGCTGGTTTGGCAGATGTGACTACATTTATGCAGGTTCAACGCGGGTTATCTGCTACAGATATTGCTGTGCCTTCATTAGGTGGTACAGTTAACTTACTTACTCGTAGCACTGATAAAGACGCAGGTGGTACTATTTCACAATCTATTGGCAGCTATAATTCATTAAAAACCACAATTAGCTATGCTACAGGTTTAAATGAAAAAGGCTGGGCTAGTTCATTCTTGTTATCAAGAACTTCTGGCGATGGTTACTCACCAGGTTTATACTACACTGGTTATAACTATTTTGCTAACATCTCTAAAGTTTGGAAAAACCAAAGTTTATCATTTAACTTCATGGGCGCGGCACAACGTCACGGTCAGCGTTATAGTTACAACTCTATTTCTACATTCCGTAATGCAACAGAAGGTACCCAGTTTAACTCTGATTGGGGTGTTTACAACGGAAAAACTTATAGTGCAGAGCAAAATTACTATAACAAGCCACTGGCATCTATTACCCACAATTGGACTATTAATGACAAAACTTCATTGTCAACTGTATTATATGGTTCTTATGGTAGAGGAGCTGCCGACTATCTGGCTGATGCTCCTGGACAAACTGCCTCTAACAATGGTGCACCTGCATACATTACGCTTTTACCAGGTAGCAGTACTGAGATACCGCGAATTGGTGGTGGGATGTATTCACCTATCGACTTTGGCGCTATCACACAAGCTAACGCAGGAAGTGCTGATGGTTCATCTTCACGCATTATGCAAAATGTGGTTAACAACCATGAACAAGCTGGTATCATCAGTACGTTTAAAAAAGTATTCGGTAATTTCCATACCCTTGCCGGTGTAGATTTACGTTATTATACTGCAGAGCACTATAATGAGGTATCTGATCTATTGGGTGGTCAATATATTACAGACGTGAGATCAGCATCAGCTACTTCACCTACAGGTAATATTAATGCACCTAACAGCCATGTTACTGTTGGTGGTAAATTCAACAATGATTATCGTTACGATATTGGTTCAGAAGGTGTTTACTTACAAACGGAGTATATTAAAAACAACCTGAGCGCATTCGTTTCGTTGGGTGGTAGCTATACTAACAACCGTCGTACCGATTATTTTAACTATACAGCAGGTAACCAAAACAGCCCTTGGGTTAACTATTGGGGTTACCAAGCAAAAGGCGGTTTAAACTATAACATCGATGCACACAGCAACGTTTACGTTAATGGTGGTTACATCCAGCGTGCACCACTTGTTGCAGCAATTTTCTTAAACAAACAAAATGAGATAAATAAAAATGCTGTACCTGAGAAGCTATTAGATTACGAAATTGGTTACGGCTACCAAACCGGTATCTTCTCTGCTAAGGTAGATGCATTCAGATCTACTTATCGTGATAGAACTGTAGTAACATCTACAGGTGCATTGGACGATGCAGGTCTTCCAATTGTAGTAAATATTTCTGGTTTGAACGAAGTTCACCAAGGTGTTGAATTTGAAGGTAAACTACGCCCGATACAAGATGTAACCTTTACAGGTTCATTAACTATTGCCGATTATCATTACTTGACTAACACAGGCGCTGCACAGTCAACCAGCTCAACCGGAGCAACTGTAACACAATCATCTTTATTACTTAAAGGATTAAAGGTAGGTGAGTTTGGTACAGCCCCAACAGCCGCACAAACCACAGCATCAGCAGGTGTTGACGTAAAGGTATTGCCACAAGTTACCATTGGTGGTAACTGGAACTACTATAGCCGTTACTACGCAACGTTTGATCCTACAAAGCTTACAGCACCAGGTTATACCAACTATGAAGTTCCAAGCTTCTCGGTTTTTGATGCCAACATCGTGTATCGCTTTAAATTTGCAGGTTTAGATGCTTCGTTCATCGGTAACGTTTATAACGTACTTGATACTAAATATATCTCTGATGCTTATGAGCTTACCCCGCCGCTTACTCCAGCAGGCCAAAACTTTGTTACCCGTACAAATAACCTTGGTGTTTTTTACGGTGCACCAAGAATGTTTATGACTACATTTAAAATTAAATTCTAATAACGATATTAATTAAAAAGATATGAAAAAAGGAAATTATTTGGTTGCAACTGCTGCTATCGCGATGGCATTTGCATCATGTAAGCCCCTGGACAAAACGTATG
Source organism: Sphingobacteriaceae bacterium (assembly GCA_903644075.1). Taxonomy (GTDB): domain Bacteria; phylum Bacteroidota; class Bacteroidia; order Sphingobacteriales; family Sphingobacteriaceae; genus Mucilaginibacter. Next base: position 5,088 of record CAHJXH010000070.1, read on the forward strand.
CTACGCTTGATGGTGCACCTGCGGCCAAATCAATTACGTATACTGTTCAGGCTACAGATTATACTAATACCAGCATCTTTGCTTCAGGTAGCACCATTAATAAACAAAAAGGTTTTTTAACTACAGATGATGCAACTGCCAACATTCCTACGTTGTTAAACTTTAAGTATTATGATGCACCTAACGGATCAACTGCAAAGATTACTTTTACTCCGCTATCTAAAACCCTTGTTCAGACGGATAGCGTATATGCTGATTTGAAATATACACTTGCTAATAAAGCCGATTATTTGCTTTATCCTAATAATACTAATGCCGATTTCAGCTTAGCCCAATTACTTACTTGGTTGCCTTACAAGTTTGGCCCGCCAACACCGGCGCCTAAGACTAATGAGCAACATTTGTTAACATGGATTTTCTATCCTACTATTGCAACTACTAATCCGCAAATTTATCCAGGATTATACATTAATAGCGCTGTAAGTGGTACAACAACAACAACTAATGCTACAGGTTCATTCGCATTTATAGGCGGTGCCTGGATACAGTGTTATTACATCACCCCTGCGCAGTATGCTGCAGTTGGCCGTGGCCAGTTTAATGAGTTTACAAATACTGATGATGCTAACATCCCTTCGTTTATCAACGGAATTTTAAAGGCTGATGCTTCTATTAACGCGGCTGCCAAAACTGGTGCAATGCAATATGTAAGCTTTTACTATTATAATGCGGCTAAACTTGCTTCACAACGCATTATGCCGATGGTGTTCAACGGTACAGATTGGGTTCCTACTTCTTATACTCAGGCTTATCTTAAAAGCAATGGTAAATGGATACCTGACCCGACAGTGTATTATCAGCTAAACAAAAATGATACTGGCGCTATGGCCAAAGATACAGGTATCGGTACTGATGCATTGCGTACAAACCTAGGCACTTACGGTGACTTTGAAAGTGGCTGGACTACCTCGGATATTGTAAAAGGTATTATAAAAGACGTTTTACCAGTGGCTTTCCCAAGTCCAAAGGTTGGGATTAACTATGTTATCACCTACCTGGTTTACTCTGGCGGTGATAAACCTACTACTGCTACATTTACTTATAATGGTACTACCTGGACACAAGTTCAATAAGTAATCAATTTTACCAACAAGAAAGGCCCCTGATATTATCGGGGCCTTTCTTGTTTTATGTCTGAATCAGGATTTACAGAATTTGAGAATGATCAGAATATTTCAAGATAAGTTAAAGAAATTCTGATCATTCTTTAATCCTGATCATTCTGATCAATTATACACAAACTCGCCAAACTCAGAGCGAATGGTTACCTGCTTTTGATCAGCAGCTTCTACATGGCCCACAATCCGGGCATCTATGTTAAAGCTTTTTGAGATGCTGATAATATCCTCAGCAATCTCCTGTGGTACGTAAAGCTCCATGCGGTGCCCCATGTTAAATACTTTGTACATTTCCTGCCAGCTGGTGCCAGACTCGGCCTGGATCAGCTTAAACAGCGGAGGAGCTTCAAATAAGTTATCTTTAATAATGTGCAGGTTATTGATAAAGTGCAGCACCTTGGTTTGTGCGCCGCCACTGCAATGTACCATGCCATCAATTTGTGCACGGTATTTATCCAGTATGGCTTTTATTACCGGCGCGTAGGTACGGGTAGGAGATAGTACCAGTTTACCGGCATCCATCGTTTCGCCATTACCAATGTCGATTTGATCTTTTAAGTTTTTACTGCCTGAGAATACCAGTGAATAAGGCACAGCCGGGTCATAGCTTTCGGGGAATTGCTCGGCCAGTTTTTTATTGAACACATCGTGGCGGGCAGAGGTTAATCCGTTTGAGCCCATGCCCCCGTTATATTCGGTTTCGTAAGTAGCCTGGCCAGAAGATGACAAACCTACAATTACATTGCCTGCTTTAATTCTGTCATTGCTGATTACGTCGCTGCGCTTCATACGGCAGGTAACGGTGCTGTCAACAATAATGGTACGTACTAAGTCGCCCACATCAGCAGTTTCGCCACCGGTTGAGTAGATACCCATGCCTGCATCACGCAGTTCTGCTAAAATTTCTTCGGTACCGTTAATAATAGCTGCAATAACATCGCCCGGTATCAGATTTTTGTTACGGCCAATGGTTGAGGACAGTAAGATATTATCTACAGCACCTACACAAAGCAGGTCGTCAACATTCATAATAATAGCATCCTGTGCTATACCACGCCATACAGAAATATCACCGGTTTGCTTCCAGTATAAATAAGCTAATGACGATTTGGTACCTGCGCCATCGGCGTGCATAATATTGCACCACTCGGCATCACCACCCAAAATGTCAGGAATTATTTTGCAGAAAGCTTGTGGAAATATACCCTTATCAATGTTTTTAATGGCGTTATGGACATCATCTTTAGAAGCCGATACGCCGCGCTGGTCATACCTTTGCGAAGAAATCATGGGCAAATATACGCATCCGATTACTTTTAAGCAGCAAATTCAGTAAATTGCCAACCTTCGCACAGGATTCTAATGATAAAGACACTTCTTCACTATATAAACGTTAACCGCTGGCGGTTGGTAAAAGTTAGTAAGCACAATTTTTTAATTTATTGCAGTGCTTTTGTTGGTCTGGTAGCCGGCCTTGCAGCCGTATTGCTTAAATATCTGGTGCATTTTATGGAAGATCTGAGCCGGAGCATTTCCCTGCATTTGCCTTACCATTATACTTACCTGTTTTTGCCTGCGGTGGGTATTTTGCTTACAGTAGCCTATCAGCACTTAATCAACCGGGATCAGATCCAGAAGGGGATTGGTACGCTGATCTATATCATCAAACGGAACAAGGCTAACGTTAAATTCAATAATGTTTATTCGCACTTAATCACCAGTTCGCTTACCGTGGGTTTCGGTGGTTCATCTGGTTTGGAAGCGCCTATTGTTTCAACAGGGGCGGCTATTGGTTCAAACACAGGGCGGTTTTTTAAATTAAGTCCATACCATAAAACGGTATTAATGGCGGCAGGGGCATCAGCAGGTATTGCGGCGGTATTTAACAGCCCCATAGCAGGGGTGTTATTCTCTTTAGAGATTTTGCTGGGCGAAATAACCATTTCAACCTTTATTCCTTTGTTAATAGCTTCGGCAACCGGGGTGGTAGTTGCAAAGGCTTTATACTCAAGGCAGCTGTTTCACCTCGTAACCGAAGGTTGGGTTATGGGGGCATTGCCCTTCTATATTATACTGGGTTTATTAAGCGGCTGGATTGCCATTTATATTGCTAAAGTGGCTGAAGATTTAGAGAAAGGCATTTTCAAAAAACAAAACAGGTATGTACGTGCCATATTAGGAGGCTTGCTGCTTGGATTAATCATTCTCATTTTTCCGCCCTTATTGGGCGAAGGCTACCATTATTTACAGGAAGCTTTGAATGGTAATATAGATGTATTAAAAGAAGGGTCGTTATTTGGTGGTTATATGCAACACCCATGGGTAATGGCCGGTTTTATTGTGGCATTGGTGTTTATGAAAATAGTTGCTGCAGGTATCACCTTAGGGTCGGGCGGTAATGGCGGTACATTTGCGCCAACTATGTTTACCGGTGCTTTTCTTGGGCTGTTTGTGGCTTATACTGTAAACCAAACAGGTTTGGTACACCTAAATACAAGTAACTTTATTGCTGTAGGTATGGCAGGGGCATTAAGTGGTGTATTACATGCCCCATTAACAGCCATATTTCTGATCGCAGAAATTACGGGTGGTTATGTGCTATTTATCCCGCTCATGATCGTATCGGCTATATCATATATTATATCGCGCCATTCTAATCCACATAATATGTACTGGCAAGGGTTAATCCATGAACGGAATGTATATCCCGGTCAGGATGATCAAATGCTGAGCTCGATTGATTTAAGCAAGATCATCGACCATCAGTATATGCCTTTAACGAAAGATCAACCTGTAAAAGAATTATACAAGCTGCTTGCCGAAACCAACGCTAATCTGTTTGCTGTTTTAGACGCTAATCATGAGTTACAAGGTGTTTTGTGGCTTGATGAAATGCGGAAAGTGTTATATGATCAATCATTACCAGTTGATGCAACGATTGCAGATGTGATGGTGATACCTCCTGCTATTATAGATTATAACCAATCGGCTCAGGAAGTAATGCAGCTGTTTGATACCATTGATGCCTGGCGTTTACCTGTTACCCGTGATAGTAAATTTGTTGGTTTTATATCTAAATCTGCTTTGCTAAGTAAATATCGTGATGCAATGGTTATGCAGCATAAACAAGCAGATCTGTTTCATCAGAAATAAAAAGCCTTAAAATAGCAGAGGCACAAGATATTGTGCCTCTGCTATTTTATACTTTATGAGAGACACAAAATATTATATCTCTACAGGGATTATTATTTAATAAACAATAACTCTCTGAATTTTGGTAATGGCCAAAGTCGGTCATCAACCAATTGCTCCAGTTTATCTACATGGTAGCGGATTGGTTGGAAGAATGATTTCACCGTTTCATCGTAAGCAATAGCTTTTTCGCGGTTATCCTCAATAATATTTGCTTTTTTGCGGGCTTCAACCATTTGATCAACATTGGTTTTAATAAAGTTGATGTGCTCGGCTAGTTTATTAATGATATCTAACTGTACAGTGTAGGTATCAGCTTTTAAGCCAATATCTTTTAAGCCTTTTACGTTTTCAACCAAGGCACTTTGATAGTTAATAGCAGCAGGAATAATTACGTTATCAACCAGTTCGCCCATTACACGTGCTTCTATCTGAAGCTTTTTGTAAAACTCCTCCAATAAAATATCGTGACGTGCATGTGCTTCGCGGCGGCTGAATACCCGGGTTTCTTCAAATAGCTTTTCGGTTTTTTCGGTAATTAAAACATCAAGCGCTTTTGGCGTGGTTTTAATGTTTGATAAACCTCTTGCCTCTGCTTCTTTTTCCCACTCATCACTGTACCCGTTTCCTTCAAAACGTATCGCTTTCGATTCTTTAATGTAACGTTTAATTACAGTAAGCAGGGCTAAGTCTTTTTTCTCGCCTTTTTTAATCAGCTTATCAACCTCCAGTTTAAATTTCCTTAGTTGATCGGCAACAATCATATTTAGGATAGTCATTGGGTTGGCTGAATTTGCCGATGAACCTACAGCACGCAGCTCAAACTTATTACCGGTGAAGGCAAAAGGAGAGGTACGGTTACGGTCGGTGTTGTCTTTTAATATTTGCGGTATCTTCGGAATACCTTGCCATAACAAAGCTTCTTCCTTCAGTTTTTTGCTGATGCGTGAAGTTTCGATCTCATCCAACACATCATTTAGCTGGCTGCCCAGGAAGATAGATATAATGGCCGGAGGAGCCTCGTTAGCACCCAGGCGGTGATCATTGTTTACTGATGCAATTGATGCCCTTAAAAGGTCTGCATGTTCTGATACTGCTTTGATGGTATTTACAAAGAAGGTTAAGAACATCAGGTTGTTTTTAGGCGTTTTGCCTGGCGATAACAGGTTTTTACCGGTATTGGTAATCATCGACCAGTTGTTGTGCTTGCCTGATCCGTTTACGCCTGCATAAGGTTTCTCGTGCAATAACACTTTAAAGTTATGGCGTTTAGCAACCTTATCCATCAAATCCATTAATAAGGAGTTATGATCAATAGCCAGGTTAATTTCTTCGTAAACAGGGGCACACTCAAATTGCGAAGGTGCAACCTCATTGTGGCGGGTTTTTAATGGGATGCCTAATAATAAGGCTTCGGTCTCAAAATCCTGCATAAATGCATAAACGCGCTCAGGGATTGAACCAAAGTAATGATCTTCTAACTGCTGATTTTTAGCAGATAAGTGACCAAACAAGGTACGGCCGGTTAAGTACATATCCGGACGGGCATTATATAAGGCTAAATCAACCAGGAAATATTCCTGCTCGATACCTAATGAGGCATTAACTTTCTCAATGCTTTTATCAAAGTAATGGCAAACATCAACCGCAGCTTTATCTAAAGCGCTTAATGCTTTTAACAAAGGTACTTTATAATCAAGCGCTTCGCCGGTGTATGATACAAATACAGTAGGGATACACAGTGTGCGGCCCATAATAAATGCCGGAGATGATGGGTCCCAAGCGGTATAGCCGCGGGCCTCAAACGTATTACGGATACCACCATTAGGGAAGCTCGATGCATCCGGCTCTTGTTGTGCAAGGGCATCACCGCTAAATTTTTCGATGGCGCCGTCGGCAGTTGGCTCAAAAAATGCGTCGTGTTTTTCGGCAGTTGTTCCTGTTAATGGCTGAAACCAATGGGTATAGTGGGTGGCGCCTTTGCTCATGGCCCAACCCTTCATGGCAGAAGCTGTTTGTTCAGCAGTATCGCGTGCAATTGGTTCGCCGTTGTCAATCGAATTTACAATGCTTAGGTAAGCTTCTCTCGACAAGTATTCCCTCATCTTCTTTTTATCGAAAACGTTGGCAGCAAAGTAATCAGAAATTTTAGCGCTGGGTATCTTAACCTCTGGTATAGTGCGTGTTAAGACGGTTTCTAACGCTTTAAATCGAATGTTTGACATTTTTAACAGGATTATTGACAATTAATTCATCAAAAATAAAAATAGGATTATAAAACACGCTAATTATTTAAGATTTATTCGCTAAAACTGAAAATAATTAGAAAAATATAAGCAAAACGGAGATTAAACATAAAATATGATTTTTGAGATTTTTGGTGAATAAAAATATATTGAAACATTGTTGCATTTGTTCGTAACAATTCCGTACTTTATTTCGTTATATCACTAAACATTAAAACTTAAATTCATTTCGCCATGCTTATTCCCAAATTTGATTTGTACAAGTCTGAGTGGCTCGATCTTGTATTTGAAAACCGTAACAAAAATTATGGTGCTTACGAACTGAGGCAGCATTATTCGCAAACCATGGCGAAAGCATTGGCAATAACGCTATCGGGTTTTGTGGTTGTTGCTGTTACTTTCGGCATTGTAAGTAGGGTTAAACAGGATGCTCCTACACATACCACAATTGTAGACTTATCTCATCCACCTGCTATTTTGCCTCCTCCACCTAAAAAAGAAGATAAACCTTTACAGCCACCGCCAGCAAAAGCGCCGGTTAAACCATTGCAGCCCACACCATCTGGTCCTACAGTTGTAATTCCAACACATACAACACCAGAGGACGTGCGCACTGATCCGCCTACAATTGCAGATATGCAGAAATCAAACATTGGCTCGGTTGAATCAAAAGGTACAGGACCTGTTGTTCAGCCAATTACAGAAGGAACTGGTAATGGGACAGGTGCGGCAGTAAATAACGCTGATGATGGTAAAGTGCATGATTATGCAGAAGTTGCACCAGAGCCTAATGGTGGTATGGCGGGGTGGACTAAGTTTATACAGCGTAATCTCCACTATCCCGATACAGACGCACAAGGCCGTGTATTTGTGAGCTTTGTAGTTGAGCGTGATGGAAGTTTAACCGATGTTAAAATTATAAGAAGTGTTAGCCCCGAATTGGATGCCGAAGCCCTGCGCGTAATACGTATGGCACCAAAATGGAAGCCAGGTATGCAAGGTGGACAGGCGGTACGTGTGCAGTTTAATATCCCGATAAATTTCCAACAAAATAATTAAATCAATTGCAACATACTTGCAGAGGGATTGACGGAAACGTTAATCCCTTTTTTTGTTATATCCGCCTCTAAAGCTCCCCCTGAAGGGGAGACTCAAAGTGGCCCTCCCTTCCGGCTACCGTGTACCCACATCTTTTAACCTGCTGCAATTTCTACCCCTTATTAAAGTCAGTAGCATTAGCACTGCTTCTGCCTTCCCCTTTTGAAGGGGAAAACTACCGTCTGTGCAATTTGCAGAAACGTTAATTAAGGTGTAAAACTTAGGCTGATCGAACTTGCGGGTACCCGGTAGTCCCTTCCGGGGGGGAGATGTATGCGATTGCTCAGTTCTTCTCAATAACAAAGTTTTTAGTTTGTCCTGATTCCCGATTCTTGACTCTCTCCCCAATGTATTATCAAAAACCTTCAAGCCTTTCCAATCATTTTACTAATTTTGCGAATCCTTTCATATAACACTTACAACATTGGAGCAACAGGAATTAACTACCGTTGAAACCGCCAAAGAATTAGGCTTATTACCCCAGGAGTATGACCGCATTAAGGAAATTTTAGGCCGCGTGCCTAACTTTACCGAGCTGTCTATATTTTCTGTAATGTGGAGCGAGCATTGCTCGTACAAAAATTCAATCAAATGGTTAAAAACTCTTCCACGTGATGGCGCGCGTATGTTGGCCAAAGCAGGTGAGGAAAATGCCGGACTGGTTGATCTTGGCGACGGCATTGGCTGTGCGTTTAAGATCGAGTCGCATAATCACCCTTCGGCCCTCGAGCCTTATCAAGGTGCAGCAACCGGTGTTGGTGGTATTAACCGCGATATATTTACCATGGGTGCACGCCCAATTGCGCAATTAAATTCACTGCGTTTTGGTGATTTAGCGCTTGATCGTACCAAATGGTTGGTTAAAGGTGTAGTTAAAGGTATCAGCCATTATGGTAATGCTTTTGGTATCCCTACTGTAGGTGGCGAACTTTACTTTGATGAAAGCTTTAACGTAAATCCGCTGGTTAACGCCATGTCGGCCGGTATTGTTAAGGCCGGCGAAACGGTTTCTGCTACATCTTACGGTGTAGGTAACCCGGTTTATATCGTAGGTTCGGCTACAGGTAAAGATGGGATCCACGGTGCGGCATTTGCATCAAAAGATATTACAGAAGATTCTGTTAACGATTTACCTGCTGTACAGGTGGGCGATCCCTTCCAGGAAAAACTGTTATTGGAAGCTACTTTAGAAGTTATAAAAACCGGTGCTGTTATTGGTATGCAGGATATGGGTGCGGCAGGTATCATCTGCTCAAACTCAGAAATGTCGGCCAAGGGCGAGCACGGCATGAAAATCTGGCTGGATAAAGTACCAACCCGCCAGGAAAATATGAAGCCTTTCGAAATTCTGCTTTCAGAATCACAAGAGCGTATGCTTATTGTGGTTGAAAAAGGCAAGGAAGCTTTAGTACAGGCGGTGTTTGACAAATGGGATTTAAACTGCGCTATTATTGGCGAAGTTACCGATACCCAACGCCTGGAATATTACATGAACGGCGAATTAGTTGCCGATGTACCTGCCGACGATTTAGTTTTAGGTGGCGGTGCCCCGGTTTACGACCGCGAATACCGCGAGCCTGCTTATTACCAGGAATATCAAAAATTTAAGATAGACGATGTTGCTGAGCCTGAAAATTTAGTAGATGTTGCCGAGCATTTGGTTGCGCATCCAAACATTGCATCTAAACGTTGGGTAACCAACCAGTACGATTCAATGGTTGGTACGGCTACCATGACTACCAATCGCCCGAGTGATGCAGCTATCGTGGCTGTAAAAGGTACCCGTAAAGCCATTGCCTTAACTACCGATTGTAACTCGCGCTATGTAAACGCCGATCCGCAGAAAGGTACTTCTATTGCTGTGGCCGAAGCTGCACGTAATATTGTTTGTGCCGGTGGCGAGCCTGTGGCTATTACCAACTGTTTAAACTTTGGTAATCCATACATCCCTGAAGTTTTCTGGCAGTTTGTGAGCGCTATTAAAGGTATGGGCGAAGCTTGTACCAAGTTTGGCACTCCGGTTACTGGTGGTAACGTGAGTTTCTATAACCAGTCATCTGATGATGGTCCGGTTTTCCCAACGCCAACTATTGGTATGTTGGGTGTATTGGATGATATCGATAATATGATGACTTCCGATTTTAAACAACCGGATGATTTGATCTATCTCATAGGTGAATCGGTTAATGATATCGCATCGTCACAATACTTATCGTCATATCATAAAGTAAAAAAATCACCTGCTCCGTATTTCGATATGGATAAGGAATACGAAATGCACCAGATTGTAAAAGAACTGATTTTGCATAAAGTGATCCAGTCTGCACATGACGTGGCTGATGGTGGTTTATATATCAACTTATTGGAATCTTCATTACCTAATGGCTTAGGCTTTAACATCGAATCTGACAGTGACATCCGTAAGGATGCTTTCTTGTTCGGCGAAGCACAAGGTAGGGTAGTGGTAAGCGTTGCACCTGCAGATGAAGAACGTTTTGTTGAAATGATGGCAACATCAGAAACTCCGTTCAGCCTGCTGGGTACTGTATCTCACCAGGGTAACCTGTTTGTTGATGATGAGCTTTATGGCAACATCACCGACATCAGACTGGTATACGATAACGTATTACATTCAATTTTAGGCGAATAATGCTGAAGCTTAACCGGGTACACCACGTTGCCATAATTTGTACCGACTACGCAAAGTCGAAACATTTTTACACGGAGGTATTGGGTATGAAAGCTGTTCGCGAAGTGTTCCGCAAGGAAAGAAATTCATATAAGCTTGATCTGGAGGTCGGAGGACTATACCAGATCGAGCTTTTTTCATTTCCCGAGCCTCCACCAAGGCCATCACGTCCAGAAGCAGCTGGTTTACGCCACCTGGCTTTTGAGGTTGATGATATTGAGGTTGCCATTGCCGAAGTAAACGCTCACGGTGTAATAACCGAGCCTATTCGGGTAGATGAGTTTACTGGTAAGAGGTTCACTTTTATGGCTGATCCGGATGGATTGCCAATAGAGTTTTACGAGGTGTAAGTGGAGCTTGAGGCGGTGAGTCGAAGAAGAAAATTTTGAACTACCCTTTGAATTTAAGAAATCCTTCTACAGAGAGGTCTTCATCTAATTCTTCCCAATGTATCCATCTGCCATTGGCTTCAATAGAGAAATTTTTAAGCTGATTAATAGTGCCTTTTTTTAAATTAGGAAACCAATCAATCGGATTTTGAATAATTTGATCGTTGTTCATTTTAACAAAAATAGAATCCTTGTCAAACCAAACCGATTCGATCAATATTGTTTTATTATCTGTTAAAGTACTCATTCCAACGTTTAATAATTAAATCTTCGTTTTCTTCAATAATGTTTCAGCAAGTTTAATATCCTTATTCTTCATGCCATTATTGCTAACTAACTTTATGGGTTGAATTTCAAATTTAGCGTCACCGTCTGCATTTTGTATGTGTACATGAATAGGAAGGTGTTCGTTACTAAAGAAGAAGAATTTTATTCCAAAAAGTCTAAACAGTTCAGGCATGTGTTTAAGTATTACTCAAAGTTAAGATAAATGTTCCAATTCAAACAATTTGCTGTAGATCAAAGCGGCTGCGCCATGAAGATCAATACCGATGGTGTATTGATTGGTGCACTAACGCAGGCAAATGATCCTCAAAGTATATTGGATATTGGAACCGGCACAGGTGTAATTGCTTTGATGCTCGCCCAGCGATTTCTGGACAGCAGAATAGATGCTGTTGAAATAGATGAGGCTGCTGCTACAACCGCAGATCGTAATTTTAAAGCATCAAAATTTGCGGAGAGGTTAACGGGGTATTATTCAGGATTTGAAGAATATTTTCAGCAAAATCCTGGTCAGAAATATGATCTCATCGTTAGTAATCCACCTTTCTATATACATTCGCTTAAATCACCGGGAGAGAGTAAGAGTGTTGCTAAACATGCGGATGAACAATTCTTTGATAGTTTATTAGATAGCACTTCAAAACATCTGACAGAGACTGGTTTATTGTGGTTGATTTTACCGGTTACCACATCTGAAGTGGTACAGGTTATCACCGCAAATTACGGTCTGCATCTGCATTCCAAAATCAATGTAAAATCATATCCACAATCAGAAGCTCACCGGCATATAGTAGCTTTTTCATTAAGTGAATTCCCCGTTATCTTTGGTGATTTTACAATTTACAAGGAACCTAAAAAATACACGGCTCAATATGAGTATGCTTTAAAAGACTTCTTTACCATTTTTTAAGTTAAGTCTTGATTCTTGTATCTTGGCTCTTGTTTCTCAATGGATTCTCAAATCTAATATCTCACATCTCATATCTATCTTAAAGCATGACAAGAATTGGCCTTATTTCCGACACGCATAGTTATCTTGACGATTCCGTATTTAAGCATTTTGCCGATTGTGATGAGATATGGCATGCAGGTGATTTCGGTACGCTCGAATTGGCAGATCAGCTTGCCGCATTTAAACCATTGAGAGGCGTTTATGGCAATGTCGATGGAAAGGACGTGAGATTGGTGTACCCCGAACACCTCCGTTTTAAATGCGAAGAAGTAGATGTATGGATGACCCATATCGGCGGTTATCCCGACAGATACAGTGCAGATATAAAGAGTGAAATTTACACTAACCCACCTCAGCTGTTCATCTCCGGGCATTCGCATATATTGAAAGTGATTTACGATAAAAAAATCAACTGTCTGCACATTAACCCCGGAGCAGCAGGTAAACAGGGTTGGCATAAGGTACGTACTTTAGTGAAGTTTGCAATTACTGACGAAAAAATTCATAACTTACAAATTGTAGAAATGAATAAATAAGCGTAATTAATACACTAAGCCTATGAAAGTAACCAGAACCCTCGGTCAATTTATCATTGAAAAACAAGCTGATTTCCCTTATGCCAAGGGCGAACTTTCAAGACTGTTGCGAGATATAGGCATTGCCGCTAAAATTGTAAACCGCGAGATAAGTAAAGCGGGCTTAGTGGATATTTTAGGCGAAGCCGGCACCACCAATGTACAGGGCGAATGCCAAAAGAAACTCGACATTTACGCCAACGAACAATTTATCAGTGCACTGCAAAGCGGTGGGGAATGCTGTATTGTGGTATCCGAAGAAAATGACGAATACATTTATATCGATTCAGAGATCTCTAAAGATGCCAAATATATTGTAGCTATCGATCCCTTGGATGGTTCATCAAACATTGATGTAAATGTTGGAGTTGGTACCATATTCTCTATCTATCGCAGGAAATCTGTTGAAGGCAAGGCAACGCTCGAAGATGTATTGCAACGCGGTACAGAGCAGGTTGCTGCCGGTTATGTGATCTATGGCTCATCAACCATGCTGGTTTACACCACGGGCAAGGGTGTTAACGGCTTTACGCTCGATCCATCTATCGGTGAATTTTGTCTGTCGCATCCCGAAATGCGGGTTCCCGAAGATGGGATGATTTATTCCATCAATGAAGGTTATTACGCGCATTTCCCTGATGGTGTTAAAAAGTATATCAAATATTGCCAGGTAGAAGATGATGCCACAAACCGTCCATATACATCACGCTATACCGGCTCCATGGTAGCCGATCTGCACCGTAACATGATTAAAGGCGGTATATTTATTTATCCCATTACAGCCAGCGCACCAAAAGGTAAACTGCGACTGGTTTACGAATGTAACCCCATGGCCTATATTATTGAACAAGCAGGCGGCAAAGCCAGTAATGGTTATCAGCGGATCTTAGAATTAGAGGTAACCGATCTTCATCAGCGTTCAGCCATATTCATCGGGTCAGAAAATATGGTTAAGAAAGCCGAAGAAATGATGACATGCTTTTCACCACAGGTGATGAAAAAGAATTTTGAAGGTGTGGCGGTGATACAGTAGGAAGGAAATCAGGAATCGAGAGTCAAGACAATAAAAAGTAGAGGAGAATCGAATTTAGAGTCGTCCCGATTCTTGACTCTCGATTCCTGATCCAGCTCATCTATATCAAATTCACCCGGCGTTCTCGGCCTCAAATACGGTATCAATTAATAATTCACGTGATTTAGATGCCGCTACAGCCAGTTGGTCACAGCGTTCGTTCTCGGGGTGTCCGTTATGGCCGCGTACCCATATGAAGCGAATTTTGTGTAGTTTGCTTATTTCAAGATAGCGCATCCACAGGTCTTTATTCTTTTTATCCTTAAAACCAATTTTTAGCCAGCCGTATACCCAGCACTTTTCAATGGCATCTATCACATATTTAGAGTCGGAGCAAATCACCACATCTTGGTTCGGTGTTTTTAAAGCTTCCAGGCCTTTAATAACAGCCAGGAGCTCCATTCGATTGTTGGTAGTCTTACGGAAGCCTTCAGAGAGTTCTTTATAGTGTTTACCGGCACGCATCACCACCCCATACCCACCCGGGCCAGGGTTACCACTCGATGCGCCGTCTGTAAAAATTTCAATCATAGTATTTAAGCTGCAATTATAAGAATTTACCCTCAGGCTCACAGAATGTTATATTTTTTTTGAAAAAAGAGTTTGCAAACAACGCAGATATTTCTACTTTTGCACTCTCCAAACGGTAGATGTAGCTCAGTTGGTTAGAGCATCGGTTTGTGGTACCGAGGGTCGTGGGTTCGAGCCCCATCATTTA
>CAHJXH010000071.1 GCA_903644075.1 Sphingobacteriaceae bacterium
GCGAATAATTGCAATTTTTACAAACCCGGTAGGCTAAAGCGATAGAATGAGCGATAAAACAATATTGGTTTGGTTCAGAAATGACTTACGTGTAAACGATAATGAAATATTGTTAGAAGCCACACGTAAAGCCGATAAAGTACTGCCCGTTTATATCTTCGATCCCTATTATTTTACTATAACAGAAGGTGGTGTACCCAAAACAGGGAACATCCGTGCTAAGTTTTTAATAGAATCGGTAGCTAATCTTCGTCAGAATTTACAGGCACTGGGTGGCGATCTGATCGTCCGTATAGGAGATCCTGCCGAACTGATCCCACAACTGGCACAGGAGTATCACGTTAACGAGGTTTATCACCACCGTGAGGTATCATTCGAAGAAACTGCTATTTCTGAAGAACTGGAAGCTGCTTTATGGAAAATTAAGCTGAACCTCAAGCACTTTATAGGCCACACGCTTTACCATAAAGAAGACCTGCCTTTCCCGATTAAGGATATACCTGATAGTTTCGCCGTTTTTAAAAAGAAGGTTGAACGTGATAGCGATGTGCGCCCAAGCGTACAAGCCCCCGAAAGTATAGTATTACCCGAAAATGCAGACCCCGGCGAAATGCCAACCTTACAACAATTAGGGCTGGAAGAACCGCTTACAGATACCCGCGCCAAATTCACCAATACAGGTGGCGAAACTGCTGGCAACGAACAATTACAACTTTACATTGACAATGCCCTTGCTGCAATGGGATCAAAACCGGCGCGTAATGGTATGCAAACTTATATTTCTGGTATTTCGCCCTGGCTGGCCATGGGCTGCTTGTCGCCAAGGCAGGTGTACTGGAGTGTGATGCAGCATTTTCACCATAACAACAACCCGCTGGTGCTCGAGCTGCTATGGCGCGACTACTTTAGATTTATGTTTAAAAAACACGGCAGCACCAAGTTTTTTAAAGCAGAGGGTTTTAAAGCCGAAGCCCCCGAAGTAACCACGAAACAAGACGAACTTTTCGAGAACTGGAAACAAGGCGCAACCGGTAACGCAGCCGTTGATGCTGCCATGACCGAATTGAACCATACCGGTTTCATCAATAATTACAGCCGCCAAACCCTGGCCGCCTATTTAATCAAAGAACTAAAAGTCGATTGGACCCGCGGTGCATTATACTTCGAAAGTATACTCATCGATTACTCACCCGCCAGCAACTGGGGCAACTGGATCTTCGTTGCCGGTGTAGGTAATGATCCACGCGAAAATAAATATTTCGATACCTCTAAATTAGGCACCGAGTATAAGGACGATTACCTGGCGCTCTGGTTATCGCATACTAAGGACGTAGCGTAACTGCTCCCGATCGTGCTGAACTTGTTTCAGTACCCCACATGCCAAGCGAATAACCAAAGTCTTCTACCTGTCATGTGGGTTGCCGAAATAAATTCGGCATGACGGCCGGAAAAAATTGATGACACCCTCCCGACACCATGCCTGTAACATTTTCTGCACGAAAGCGTTCAATATGTTGTAGATAATAACGTAATTAGTATTACTTATTTAAGTAACCAAAAATGAACTCCTTCGAAGAATTTACCGTCATTATCGGCATCCTCGCCGTAGCTTTCGAAGTCTTTGACTATCTCAAAGACTTCGTGAAGAAGTTGTTTCATAAAGCACATTAATAATTTTATAGCGTCGGGTTTTAAGTCTTAAACTATCAACACATATAGCCGTTATAGTAACATGGCGAAAACACTCCGGCTCATTCTTGGCGATCAGTTAAACAGTAAACACAGTTGGTTTGCCGAGCGGAATCCCGAAGTTTATTATGTGCTGATGGAAGTGATGCAGGAGCAGCAATATGTAATGCATCATGTACAAAAAATCCTCGCCTTTTTTGCTGCAATGCGCAACTTTGCTCATCAGCTTACCAAAGCCGGCCACAAGGTTGTTTACATTAAGTTAGATGATGCAGATAATCAGCAGCGTTTTGATCCTAATCTGCAACAACTTATCGAAAAGCATCATATCAATCGTTTTGAATACCAGTTACCCGACGAATATCGTTTGGATGAGCAGCTTAAATCCTTTTGCAAAACACTTACGATAGAAACCGGTGTATTAGACACCGAACATTTTCTAACCACCCGTTATGAAGTCCGCGATTTTTTTGGTGAACGCAAAAGTTACCTGATGGAAAACTTTTACCGCAGTATGCGCAGCCGTTTGGGGATACTAATGCAAGGCAATGATCCGCTGGGTGGCAGGTGGAACTTTGACCACGATAACCGAAAAAAGTACGATAACAAGGTTCCGCTTAAAGCCGCTATTCAGTTTGATCATGATGTATCGGCATTAAAAGCGATGATCGATAAGTTGGGTATAAAGTACTTCGGAAAGGTAGATGCTGTAAAATTTGGTTGGCCTTTATCGCGCAGGGAAGCATTGAAATCACTCGACTACTTTTGCGACAACCTACTGCCATACTTTGGCACCTATGAGGATGCGATGCTTAATGAGCATATCAGCCTTTTTCACTCGCGCTTGTCATTCGCCCAAAACACAAAAATGATTTCGCCGGTCGAAATTATTACGGCAGTGCTAAGCCAGTGGGATAAAAATAAAGAAGATATTACGCTGGCACAAGTAGAAGGCTTTGTGAGGCAGGTAATTGGCTGGCGCGAATTTATGCGCGGCGTTTACTGGGCTAAAATGCCGGAGTACGAAACGCTCAATTTTTTTAATCATAAAAGTGAGCTGCCCAAATGGTTTTGGGATGGTAATACTAAAATGAATTGTCTCAGCAAATGCATCGGGCAATCATTAAATAACGCCTGGGTGCATCACATCCAAAGGCTAATGGTAATCGGCAACTTTGCGCTGCTATCGGGTTCTAATCCCGATGAGGTGGACGAATGGTACCTGGGCGTTTACATTGATGCCCTACAGTGGGTAGAAATTACCAATACCCGGGGCATGAGCCAGTTTGCCGATGGCGGTATTATTGCCTCCAAGCCTTACGTAGCCTCGGCGGCCTACATCAACAAAATGAGCGACTACTGCAAAACCTGCCACTACGATTACAAAAAGAAATACCGCGAACGCGCCTGCCCCTTCAACAGCCTCTATTGGAATTTCTTCGACCGTAATGCAGAAGCTTTAGAACACAACCCACGCATTGGTATGATGTATAAGATTATGCGCAAGTTTCCGGTTGAAGAATTAAGGAAAATTAATCAGCAGGCAGAGGTTTATTTGGGGATGGTTGATGAGTTGTAGGATGGAATGAAGAAATTATTTATAAAGCATTAAGAGAGGCGGGAATTTTCTTTAGACTTTTACATTTCTGTATTAGTTAATATCTTTCATTAGTGGATTTTTTCTGTCAGAATGAAATTTCTTAATTTTGAATGATTTTTCATCAACCCTTTCAAAGATAATATAAGCATTATAACCTCCGCTTCTGCTACTTACATATAAACTAATTTGCATGATTTTAATTTCTGGAAGAAGCTTAAATCTAATAAAAGACATAATTCCGCTCTTTTTACGAATTGTACCTTCCAACTGAGTTTTGGTTGCAGATTGCATTATGTCATATCGTTGTTCTATTGGAATCTGTGCTAAACGATCAATGAAATTACTTTCATTAATTAGGGTAACGCTTACATCATAAGCAGGGTAATTTGCATCGTTGACCAAGTCTAAATCTACTTCGTTAAATCTGGATGCCGGGATCGATGGAGAAATATCTGGTATTATTTCACCTCCTAAAATGTTTTCATTTAAATTTTTAACAGCAGTATCAATAGTTGTTTTTAATCTCCTACTTGAGTTTTTAACACTTGTTTGAAGTAATACAGTTTGTTTTAAACCACTATTTAATAAAAATATTGATGCTTTCTGTGTCTGGAGTATGCCATTGTTTTGTGTGATCAAATTTCTTGTATGATGTACAGCCGTATCCAAAGAATCAATAATCTTTAATGCAGAACTTAAATTTTTGTTAAGTAGTCCGTTTATTTTGATGTCTCTTTTATGTAATGTGTCTTGAAATCTAATAGTATCATTATTTGCTTTGTAATTTGTAACAAAAGCAATTACTGCACCAATAAGCGCTAAGCCTGTCAATGCTCTTTTAGCGTTCTTGGTGTTTGTTGACTTATAAGTAACGAAGGCTATTAGTACAGCAACTAAGAATGAAAGACCTGTGCTGATATAAAATTCCATTGAGGTTTAAGTTTTTACTAATATAAGATTATGCATTTGAATCGAAATTGTAGTTTTGGTTATAATAGCTTGCGTCTAAGAAACAATATCACCACTACTTCAACATAATCTCTCCTCATGCAGCATTGGTAATGTTGCGGCAAGCACAGGTATTGCTAATTCACTGAGCCCGCGTAGCAACAGGACCCGGCTGCGAGCTTTCTTTTTGGTTCATTTTTCTTTGGCGGTCAAAGAAAAAGAACATCCACAGGCTTAGCATAAATCACTCTACCATCCCTAATGAAAAACGGATTTCTGCTACACGAAAGTTAGTGCCCTGTGGGTCTGAGATTGCTTCATTCCTCGCAATGACGTTCGGGGCGAATGGCAGTACTTTAGGAAGAGTAAATAGGTAGCGGCTATGAACTATTAACCACGAACTATCAACTTCCTCCCAACCTCAACTAAAAATTTACCAAATCACCCATATATTACCTGAATATGAATTTATTTTAAAAGGAAATCTAAGGTAATTGTCTTAGTTTTGCACTGTTTTACAGATTGATTTCTACAGATGGATCGTTTCACATATCTAAATAACGAAAACACAGCCTATATCGACTCTCTATATGAAGCCTACCAGCAGGACCCAGCCTCGGTAGATTATGGTTGGCAAAAGTTTTTTGAAGGGTTTGACTTTGGTAAAGGTTCGGATGGTAAGCCTGCTGTTGCAGGTAGTACCGATACGCCGCCTAACCATGTGTTAAAAGAAATAAACGTTTTAAACATGATAAACGGGTACCGCTCACGTGGTCATTTGTTTACGCATACTAACCCCGTGCGCGAGCGTCGCCAGTATTTTCCGGGCAAAGAGCTGGAAACTTTTGGCTTAAGCGATGCCGACCTTGATACCACATTTAATGCCGGTGTTGAAGTAGGCCTGGGTAAAGCTACCCTGCGCGATATACGCCAGTTGCTGGAAGATACTTATTGCCAGACTATCGGTGCCGAGTATAAATACATCCGCAACCCGATAAAAACCAAATGGTTTGAAGACCGGATGGAGAAAACCCGCAACCAGCCTTCGTTTTCGGCAGATGAGAAAAAACGCATCCTGGGCAAGTTGAACCAGGCAGTAGTTTTTGAAAATTTCCTGGGTACTAAATTCCTGGGTCAGAAACGTTTCTCGCTCGAAGGTGCTGAGGCATTGATCCCGGCGTTGGATTCGGTTATTGAAAAAGGTTCTAAACTGGGTATCGAAGAGTTTACCATCGGTATGGCTCACCGTGGCCGTTTAAATGTGCTGGCTAATATCATGGGCAAATCTTACAAAGAGATTTTCTCTGAGTTTGAGGGTAAAAACTATGATGTTAATACCGTTTATGGTGGTGATGTTAAATATCACTTAGGTTTCTCAACCGATATCGAAACCTCTAACGGCAAAAGCGTTCACCTAAGCTTATGCCCAAACCCTTCGCACCTCGAAACTGTTGACCCGGTTGTTGAAGGCCAGACAAGATCAAAAATAGACTTTAAATATAACGGCGACTATAACCGTATTGCACCCATATTAATCCACGGTGATGCCTCAGTAGCAGCACAGGGTATTATTTATGAAGTGCTGCAAATGGAAAAACTGGAAGGTTACCGCACTGGTGGTACCGTTCACCTGGTGATAAACAACCAGATTGGTTTTACCACCAACTATAAAGACGCCCGTTCTAGTACTTACTGTACAGATATTGCTAAAACCGTGCTATCTCCGGTTTTCCACGTAAATGGCGACGATGCCGAGGCATTGGCTTATACTATTAACCTGGCTATGGAGTACCGCCAAACATTTAATGAAGACGTGTTTATCGACATTTTATGTTACAGACGTTACGGCCATAATGAGAGTGATGAGCCTAAATTCACCCAACCGGTATTATACAAGGCTATCGAAGCTCACGCTAACCCACGCGAAATTTACCTGCAAAAATTATTGGCGCAGGGCGATATATCTGCCGATGCAGCCAAGGAAATGGAAAAAACTTTCCGCGACCTGTTGCAGCAACAATTAAACGAAAGTAAATCTGAAGACCGTTTCACCGAAACCAAACCTATGTTTGCCGGTGCATGGCAGGGCTTACATATCGGTTCTGAAAAAGAAGCTGTTGCGCCCACCGCTACGGCAGTTGCAGAAGCTGAGTTATTGGCTATTGGTAATAAATTAACTGCTTTGCCTACAGGCAAACCACTGTTCAAAAAAATTGAAAAACTGTTTGAAGACCGCCGTAAGATGGTTAACGAAACTAAAGTTTTTGATTGGGCAATGGGCGAGTTAATGGCTTACGGTTCATTATTGAAAGAAGGACACCCCGTACGTTTAAGCGGCGAGGATGTTAAACGTGGTACTTTCTCACACCGTCACGCAGTAATTACACTTCCTGATACCGATGAGGAATACACACCGATGGATCATATCGGTGCCGAAGAAAAATTCAGCATCTATAACTCATTACTGTCTGAGTATGGTGTTTTAGGTTTCGAGTACGGTTATGCTTTGGCTAACCCGCACGCCCTAACCATTTGGGAAGCTCAATTTGGCGATTTTGTTAACGGTGCGCAAATCATAGTTGACCAGTACATAGCCAGTGCCGAAACTAAATGGCAGCGTGGTAATGGTTTGGTAATGTTATTGCCTCACGGTTACGAGGGCCAGGGCCCTGAGCATTCATCAGCACGTATAGAGCGCTTTATGGAGCTTTGTGCCGATAACAATATCCAGGTAGCTAATTGTACTACGCCTGCAAACTTCTTCCACGCATTACGCCGCCAGTTGCACCGCGATTTCCGCAAACCGCTGGTTGTTTTTACACCGAAGAGCTTACTGCGCCACCCGGCATGCGTATCGCCATTGGTTGACTTTACCCAAGGCCAGTTTCAGGAATTAATTGACGATAGTTTCGTTGACGTTAAAAAAGTAAAACGTGTGTTGTTCTGCTCTGGAAAGATCTATTATGATCTGTTAGAGAAACAACAAGTAGATAAACGTAAAGATGTTGCCGTTGTACGTGTTGAGCAGCTTTACCCTACCCCTAAAGATCAAATGGAGAAGCTAAAGGCTAAATATAGCCACGCTACCGAATTTATCTGGGTACAGGAAGAGCCTGAAAACATGGGTGCATGGCCATATATGCTGCGCAAGTTCCGCAAGAGCGAATTGCAGCTGGATGTTATCTCTCGTAAAGAAAGCGCAAGTACAGCCACAGGTTATGCTAAACAACATAACTCGCAACAGTTGTACATCATCGGCAAAGCTTTTGAAGCACCTGCCGGAGCTGCAGTGAAAGAAACAATAAAAGAGACAACCAAAAAAATGGCTGAAACCAGCGCGGACTAATTATGTTAGACGTGGTACGTTTGACGTTATACGTTGAATTGGGAAGACACGTCAAAAGTTTAACGTCCAACGTAAAACCTATACAATAAACAAGACTTAAATAATATGAGTTTAGAAATAAAAGTTCCGCCGGTAGGCGAATCAATTACCGAAGTTACCTTGTCGCGCTGGATTAAGAAAGACGGCGAAGCTGTGGAGATGGATGAAGTGATCGCTGAGTTAGAATCAGATAAAGCAACGTTTGAACTAACTGCCGAACAAGCAGGGACTTTAAAAACAATAGCTGCCGAAGGCGATACTTTAGCCATCGGCGCTCCTGTAGCAAGTATTGAGGATGGTGGTGCAGCTGCACCTGCGCCTGCCCCGGTTACCGAAAGCGCACCGGCGGCTCCTGTTGCCGAAACTCCGGCTGCTGCCCCTGCAGCGCCAGCAGTTGCTTCAGGTTCAATCGAAATCAAAGTTCCACCGGTAGGTGAGTCAATTACTGAAGTAACCTTATCACGCTGGATTAAAAAGGACGGTGATGAAGTAGCAATGGACGAAGCCATTGCCGAGCTGGAATCAGACAAAGCAACATTTGAATTAACTGCCGAAAGCGCTGGTGTTTTAAAAACCATTGCTAAAGAAGGCGATACACTGGAAATTGGTGCTGTAGTTTGCAGCATCGCAACTGGCGGCTCTGCGCCCGTAGTAGCTCCACAAGCAGCGGCCCCTGCTGCACAACCGGTACAAGCTAACGCAGCTCCGGCCGGCCCTGCATCTTATGCATCGGGCACGCCATCACCTGCGGCAGCAAAAATATTAGCAGAAAAAGGTGTTGATCCGCAATCTGTAGCCGGAAACGGTGTTGGTGGCCGTATTACTAAAGAAGATGCTTTAAATGCACAAGGTGGCGCTGTTAAAACAGCAACGGTACAAATAACCCCGCCTGCACCTGTAGCAGCTCCTGCGCCTAAGCCAGCTGCTCCTGCTCCAAAAGCACCAGCCGCTCCTGTAGTAGCTGGCGCACGTAATGAGCGTCGCGAAAAAATGACTTCATTGCGTAAAACTATCGCTAAGCGTTTGGTTGCTGTTAAAAATGAGACTGCAATGTTAACCACCTTTAACGAGGTTGACATGGCACCTATCATGGAGCTACGTGGTAAATACAAAGATAAATTTAAAGAGAAACATGGCGTAGGCTTAGGCTTTATGTCGTTTTTCACTAAGGCTGTTTGCGAGGCATTGAAAGAATGGCCTGCAGTAGGCGCCCGTATAGAAAACGATGAGATCGTGTACAGCGATTTCGTTGACGTATCAATCGCAGTATCTGCACCACGTGGTTTGGTTGTTCCGGTTGTCCGTAACGCAGATCAAATGGGCCTGGCTGATATCGAGAAAGCTGTTGTTGCTTTAGCCGGTAAAGCCCGCGAAAACAAACTGACTATTGAGGAAATGACAGGCGGTACTTTCACCATTACTAACGGTGGTGTGTTCGGTTCGATGTTATCAACCCCGATCATCAATTCACCTCAATCAGCTATCTTAGGTATGCACAATATTATTGAGCGTCCGGTAGCGGTTAATGGTCAGGTTGTGATCCGCCCGATGATGTACTTAGCATTATCTTACGATCACCGTGTAATTGACGGCCGCGAGTCGGTTAGCTTCCTGGTAAGGGTAAAGCAATTACTGGAAGACCCTGCAAGGTTATTATTAGGCGTTTAATACGCAACTCAATAAAGCAAAGCCTTTCAGATTTTCTGGAAGGCTTTGTTGTTTAAGGATTAAAGAGTAAGGATAAAAGATAAAAGAACGCACCCCTAATTAAAGTCCCTGCAAGGATTGACTGTGCGTCCCCTCTCGATAGGGGAAATGTAGTGCAGTACATTTATTACAATCGCTAACAGGGTGTGTGTCAATAAGATTATAATAAAATACATATAACATGAAAAAAGACAAGCCAACGATACTCATCGTAAACGACGACGGTATTACAGCGCCAGGTATCAAAGCATTAATGGAAACAATGGCCCAAATTGGCCGTGTGGTAGTTGTAGCGCCGGATAGCCCGCAATCAGGAATGGGGCATGCCATTACTATTGGTAAGCCGTTGAGATTAGACAAAGTTGAACTGTATGATGGTTTCGAAACCTATAGCTGCTCGGGTACCCCCGTTGATTGTGTGAAACTGGCTGTAAACCTCATCTTTAAAGGTAAAAAGCCTGATCTGTGTGTATCAGGTATTAATCATGGCTTGAATAACTCGATCAATGTATTATACTCGGGCACCATGTCGGCAGCTGTTGAAGGTGCAATTGAAGGTATCCCATCTATTGGCTACTCGCTGGACGATTTTACTTTGCAGGCTAACTTTAGCCACGCGCTTAAATATGTGAAAGAAATTGCTTTGCAGGTGTTGGAGAATGGTTTGCCCACGGCTACGTTGTTGAATGTAAACTTCCCAAATACTGCCGATCTGAAAGGCATCAAAATCTGCCGCCAGGCACGTGCCAAATGGGCTGAAGAATTTGATGAGCGAATGGATCCGCATAAACGACCTTACTACTGGTTAACCGGCATATTTCAACTGGATGACCAAGGCGAAGATACCGACGTTTGGGCTTTAGACCATGGCTACGTATCGGTGGTACCCGTACAGTTTGATATGACTGCACATCATGCTATCCCGGTTTTAAATGGCTGGAAGTTTTAACTATTTTTAGCTGACCAATTTACGTATGAAATCCACATCTAAATATTTTACCCAACTAGCCACGCTGCTTCTTTTAATTACAACTACTGCTGTATTTGCGCAGGATGTTATTGTTAAAACCACCAAAGGATATATTAAAGGAGCGCAGGAAAATAAAGCCATTGTATTTAAAGGGATACCTTATGCGCAGCCCCCTGTTGGAGAGCTAAGGTTTAAAGCGCCTCAGCCACGCCAGGAATGGAAGGATACTTTATCATGCTTAAAGTTTGGTAACGAAGCTGCCCAATACGATGATGGAAAGGCAGTAGCCAAAGGTTCGGAAGATTGTTTGTTCCTGAACCTTTATACGCCTGCTATCAATCCCAAAGCTAAAATGCCGGTTGTGGTATGGGTACACGGTGGTTCATTAACCGGCGGATCTGGCGCGGGTAAAAACGGCCATGCCTTTGCCGATAAGGACAGCGTAATTGCTATCACCATAAATTACCGTTTAGGGGTGTTTGGGTTTATGTATTTGGGCGATGCAGATAAATCGCTGCATACATCGGGCAATAATGGTTTGCTGGATTTGGAGATGGCTTTGCAGTGGATCAGGGATAACATCAAATCTTTCGGAGGTGATCCGTCCCGTGTAACTGTAATGGGCGAATCGGCAGGAGCTAAGCTGACCAGTACTTTGCTGTTATCGCCGAAGGCCAAAGGATTATTTAGTCAATTGGTATTGGAGAGCGGGGGCGTGCAGTGTGTACGTGATTCTATCACCGCCAAGTCAATCCGCAAGCGTGTAATGAATGAATTGCATGTAAGCAACGCAAAAGAACTTTTAAACCTACCGACAGCAAAGCTAATGGAAGCGCAAGGCAAGGTTTGCCACGGTGCAGCGGGTACCAACTATTTTGGCCCTGTTGATGATGGTGTGATTATCTCGGGCAATCCATATCAATATATTGCTGAGAAAAAGAACAAAGGCGTTAGGTTACTAATCGGCACCAATAAACGCGAAGCCAAAATGTTTATGGATTTCGATAAGCGTTTGTATCATCCCGATTCTGCATCACTATATGACTGGTTCGGCAATAATTATAAATATTCATTGGCTACTTATCAGTCAGAAGCTAAACGTATCGGGCCGGATTCTGCAGCGGTAAGCGTGCTTACGCAGTACATGTACCAAATGCACTCGTACCGTTTGGCTGATGCTTTGGCTAAAGCAGGTAATGAGTTATGGATGTACCGGTTTGATTTCAGCCCGGATGGTAAAGGTGCCAGTCACGGTGAAGAATTACCTTATGTATGGTATTTGCCGGGCGCTAATCATTCCGAAGGATATAACACAGCGTTAGCCATACAAATGCACACAGCCTGGGTTAAATTTATTAAAGGCAATAAACCGGGTAAAGTTAAATATGCCGATTGGCCGCCTTACCAGGGTGTAGTGCGGTCGATTATGATATTCAATAATGTATCCGGGCCAACTCCTTTGAAAGATGTGTTTAACGATCCTAAGCATCCTTCGGGTAGTTTGGTGCTCAACTAAGCAAATCAATATAAATTGTACATTTGGCTTAATCATGCTAAAAAATAATAATCTGTTTTTAGGGATAGCTTTAGGGCTGGTATTTCCTATACTATCCTGGTTACTGTTCGGGTATTTTTACAAAGGCGTTGTGATAATGCACAAGCCTGCCATACCTTATTTAGTAGCCATTGCGTTAAACCTGGCCATTATGAAGTTTATTGGCCAGCAGCGCAATAAAACGGCACAGGGTATTATGCTATCTACCTTTGCGTTCATGATCATTATATTTTTACTTGTACTAAAATTCTGATATGAGGTATTACCTGGTTGCCGGCGAGGCCTCGGGCGATTTGCACGGAGCTAACCTGATGAAGGAACTCAAAAAGTTGGATCAGCAGGCCGAGTTTCGTTTCTATGGCGGCGACCTGATGCAGGCCGGGGGCGGCGAATTGGTAAAACACTATGCCGATATGGCCTTTATGGGCTTTGTAGAAGTGGTGGCTAACCTGCGCACCATCCTCAAAAATTTGAAAGCTTGTAAGGCAGATATCAATGCTTACCAGCCAGAAGTATTGATATTAATCGATTTCCCCGGCTTCAACCTTAAAATTGCCGAATATGCTAAAAAACAGGGCTTTACGGTTTACTACTATATCTCGCCTAAAGTTTGGGCCTGGAACCAGAAACGTGTACTAAAAATTAAACGGGTGGTTGATCACCTGTTTTGTATTCTGCCATTTGAGGTGGAATTCTACAAAAGCTGGGGCATGGATGTTGACTATGTTGGCAATCCGCTGCTCGATGCCATATCAGCCTTTAAACCCAATGAAAGTTTTCTGCAAGAGAATCAACTTGTCGGCAAAAAAATAGTAGCCTTATTGCCCGGAAGCCGTAAACAGGAGATCAACTTTTTACTGCCCGATATGCTGGCCGCTGCGAAGCAATTTCCGGATTACCAGTTTGTAATTGCGGGTGCGCCGTCGTTTAATGCTGAATATTATGATCAGTACCTGGCCGGAGAAACCATCCCAATTGTATTTAACGCCACATACGACTTACTGAGTAACGCCGAAGCTGCGATAGTAGCCTCGGGAACTGCAACGCTGGAGACGGCCTTATTTCACGTACCACAGGCAGTGGTTTATAAAGGCGGTACGGTAACTATTGCCATTGCAAGGGCGTTGATCAAAATCCGTTTTATATCACTGGTAAACCTAATTGTAGACCGCCAGATTATTAAGGAATTGATACAAAATGATTGCAACCCGCAAACCATTGCTACAGAGTTAAAGCTGATATTGACTGATGCGGCTTACCGTAAACAAATGTTGGATGATTACAGCAAATTGGATGAGCGAATGGGAGAGCCGGGAGCATCAGCCAAAACAGCGGGGTTAATTGTAAAATATGCACAAAAAAAATAGAGACCTGGCTAATGCCAAATCTCTATCGTTTTCATAGGTGTTGATGTGTATTTTATAGGTAGATGATGTGCGGTTGGTTATGCAGCAGACAAACGATTGCCTTGCACAGATTGAGTTATTTTGTCCATAACCTCATTTTTAGCGCGTTTAACTGCTATTAAATCAGCTAGTAAAATTGCTCTTAGTTCATTATCGAAACGGTTAACTAATTTGGTAACGGTTGATGCTTTTTCGATTTTCATAACTGTAATTTTTTTAGGTTAAATATCTATTAACTAATTCTTTTTTACTTTATCAATATGACCTTTTTCGGTCAGGTTGTTTTTTAAGCGTTTAGCTTCTTTGTATTGCCTTACCACTTGCTCTTTGTCACGCTCATCGGTAGGCTTTTCGGGGTTTAACGGGTTTTCCCATTCTTGCTCCGTATTTTCCTTATTGTTTTTGTCAATAACCATATCAGCGTATTTGATGAAGGTTATTCCAATACAGTGCCAAAAATTTAATGCGGATTGAAAAAGTGTATAGTCTGAAATTGGATTTGGTTCAGAAATATCTTTAAAGTGTCATTAAAGCTCGATTTTAATTTGAAAAATATTTTCAAGAAAAATTAAAATCGATCTCAAAAAGCTTCATTGTGTCAATGAGACGCTATTTAACTTGCATCTTTTTGTGATTAGCCAGGTGTACAATTAGTACGATAACAGACAGTATTGTACCAATTGCGCACACACCATTCCACTCAAACTGGTCCCATAAGCGACTGGCCAGAAAAGTACCTGCTGAGCCGCCTATAAAGTACGATACCATGTAAACGGTATTAACCCGGTTACGTGCCTCTTCTGTTAGCGAAAATATAATAGCCTGGTTAGAAATGTGCGTGGCCTGTACGCCCATATCCATAATAATAACACCTACTACCAGACCGATGATGCTATTGCTCGAAAAGTAAAAGATAATGAACGACACCACTACCAGTAAAATGGTAAAGGTAGAAAGCTTATAAGCATCAACCTTATCAGTCAGCCTGCCCATTAAGCCTACAGCTATGGCGCCAAAGGCCCCGACCAATCCAAATGCACCCGCTACGTCACTACCTTTGTTAAATTGAGGGAGTTTCAACAAAAATATCAGCGTAGACCAAAATGCGCTGAAGGCTGCAAATAACAACGCACCACGGAAGGCAGCTAATCTTAATTTAGGCTCACTCATAAATAGGTGACCTAATGATTTCATCAGGTCGCTGTATTTGCCGGTGTATGATGGTTCGATCTCTGGTAGCAACCAATAGATCAATGCCCACAACGCAAACATCATAACGGCAGCTGCATAATATATAGCATGCCAGCCAAAATGCGCGCCTACGAAACCACTAATGGTACGGGATAACAAAATGCCTATCAACAACCCGCTCATTACAAAGCCAATTTTTTTACCGCGTTCTTTCGGGTTTGCCAGGTGCGCCGCCATCGGTATTAGTAGTTGTGGTATAATAGATGAAAGACCCACTAAAAAGCTTGCTATATATAATAGAGGCAACGTGGGGGCAAGGGCGACACCTAATAGCGAAATAATAACCAGCGCAAAATCAATCAGCATTAATTTTTTGCGCTTAAACATATCGCCAAGCGGCACAATAAATAACAGGCCTGCTGCGTATCCTATTTGTGTAAACATAGAAACCTGCCCGGCTTTGCTATTGCTTACATGGAAAGTATCGGCAATATCGGTAAGTAATGGCTGGTTATAATAAATATTGGCCACCACTAAACCGGTAGTAATTGTCATCACCCACAATGTTAGCGGGCTTAGTTCGTTATTAGCTTCGGTGGGTGTAGAATTATGCATTTGCAATATTAAAAATACTATTTGCTGAAATTTTATTTTTTGAAGATAGTAGCGTAATTTTTATGTAAATTTTAGATGTATAACATACATTTATTGAATATATAATAAGGATTTAACATAAACGTTTATATATTTGTAACAGTTAATCGAAATAAATAAAAATAATTTGTAAAAATATTTTGTGGTTTCGAAACTTAGTGTTACTTTTACACCATCGGAAACGATAACAAAAATGTCTTCTCATAATTTAGGTTTATAATTGGTTAGTAAAGGCCTCCTGCCCATCAGGAGGCTTTACTGTTTTTAAGCCTTTTGTATTCGGCATATTAATGCCAATACGGTTTAAACTTTTCTTATCTAGCACGTTTTACAATGGCACCGCGAATTGTCCAATGCTTACCCTTAATGTTCTCTTTTTATCGTTTTCTAAATACTGTTGCTTTGTAAGCATCAAAACAGGAAAAGAAATCAAACAATAGATATATAATTCAAAAATTTAAAATGTTAAGGCTTGTTATTCGTCTTACAGATTAGACAGGGGGATAGAAAGTCTTTATTTCGATAATTTACCCGTTAAATAACGATGTAAAGCGGGCTTATAATAATGTATTGTTGGTTATTTATTTGATAATCAATAATTTGATTATCTGGCTTTATTGTTGAATTTCTCTTTCCATGTTGCATTATTAAATCATAACATTTAAAGATCATGGAAAATTTCGTTTACATTTTTACACGCCTGGCATTAGTAATTTGCCTCATCGCAATTATTTACGTAATTGTTAAACCAGAGAAAGAATTATCAGAACATTCGGACATTTTTTAGTGTTGAACGGTTAAATACAGATATTAACAAATTTTAACTACCATTTAAATAAAATTTGCTGATATTAGTATACACACCTAATCATCCTTGAAAATGCATGTTAATTATCGATTGTTATGCGTTTTGGTATTGATGATATTATCTCATCAGCTTTTAGCGCAATCTGTAACCGGTTTAGTAGTTGAAAGGAGCAGCCGGCTCCCCATTGCCAGCGCTATTATAACAACAGCAGGGGGCAAGGTATACACCAGCTCTACGGGTATTTTCAGGGTGCCCCATATTAATGCCGGCGATAGTATTAATATTGTGCATGCCGGTTATAAAACCTATCGCCTGAGCTACAGGCCTAAAAACAAACCCGATACATTAAAAATTATTATGGAGCCAGTATCGTTAATGCTGAACGAGGTATCGGTTAGGGCTAACAGAAATCTCAATATAGACTCCATTAATAACAGGGAGCAATTCTCGTATGTGTTTAATCATAAGGCAATTGGCATTCAGGATATTTTTATTAATAATGCAAGAACAAATAATTACATCCCGTATGATAATGTAACTGCACCCAACAGTACCACCACCATACTAAGCGTAAACCTGTTACAGGTTGTAAATAAAATTGGCGATAAAAAATCTAAAACAACTAAACTGCAAAAAGAACTGATAGCCAACGAGCAATATAACTATGCAGGCCAAAGATTCTCCCGACAAAAAATAAACGCCTTAACAGGGTTGAAGGGCGATTCGCTGCGCCGGTTTACCGAAAAATATCAACTCGGCCTGGGCGATACCCAAAAGATGACCGACTACGATATGATGATGTACATCAAAAAAAGCTATGCCGATTTTGTAAAAAGGTAGTGTTAAAATAAAATCGATTATCAGTTTCATTTTATTGCTTATTGTAATATATTTGCCACCCGAACAAGGGGGATTAGCTCAGCTGGCTAGAGCGCTTGCATGGCATGCAAGAGGTCATCGGTTCGACTCCGATATTCTCCACCTGATAATCAGCCACTTACAAAACGTGTAAGTGGGTTTTTTACTAAAGGTAATACCAAGGTAATACCCTCTTGCACTTTTACTTGCACCTCATTGAATACTATTGACCGCGGAAATAGTATACATCTCTATTCTTATCCTGCCAAACAACTCCTTTTAATAGTAGTTTTCGGTACATTTTTCCAGCTGTGTCAGGCGCTCTTTGTTCGTTTTCATATTTTGGTTGCGCCAACGAACTGGAAACAATTTCCTTTTTATAGTGGTCATACAATTCTTGCAACATTCCGCCAAATATATTTTTCTTCGAAACAGCGGGATTTCCGTTGTTATCCTGATATAGAATTCGGACTTCATTTTCAGACTCTTTTGCCTGAATGATATAAGGCTCTCCTTTACCGCTTACAGCTCTTATTTCAAATTGGTCTACAGGTATGCTATTATTATATAGCTTAGATGATACCTCATAGGTGTACACCCCAGGTGTACCATTTTCGTCATTGATTATAATTTCTTTCATGTATTTAAAAATATTACAAAAGGAATCTATTGTGAATGCTATTATTCTTTTTTGAAAAAAGTTGTTATCCGAGTCGGATAATATCGGATTATTTGAACCTATATAAACTGAACCTTTGTCATAAAATAATTGATTATGGCAACAAACGAAGCTAAAAGGAATAACGGACAATCACCGGTTTTTGCTAACCAATTGACAACCGTTGAAGATCTGATCAATTTCAAGAAAGATCTGATCGCGGAAATTAGAAATCTAATTTCTACCCATACCACCCAACCTGTTAAAAGGTGGTTAAAATCTTTTGAAGTAAAAGAGCTCCTTCATATCTCTACGGGGACACTACATAATCTGCGAACAAATGGGACTCTACCATTTACGAAGATCGGCGGGGTTGTATTTTATGATATGATCGCGGTAGAGCAAATTCTGGAGCAGCACACTACTTATCAAAAATCTAAATAAGAAATAGGATGGGTACTACAATCATCAAAACGGACTGGATAAATAATCATTTATACCTCTCCCACAAATTCAATAAGGAACTTAATGACCGGGGAATTGAAAGGCTATCTGATCTTGAAAAGCTTTCACTGCTGGATTTTTTGAGTCTCACGACGATTACAGTTGCCAGACTCAGGATTGTTATTCGTTTCATGCATGTGAACGATCTAACTTTTAAAAGCCTTGGTTAGTGGCTTAGGCAGAAAATTAATTAATGCATTCACTTTAAGGATTCCAATTATGGCAAAGATCATCACATTGGCGCACCAAAAAGGCGGCGTCGGCAAAAGTACACTGGCATTGAACCTGGCGTTGTGCTTCAAGGACCAATTAAGGGTCGCCCTTATCGATTCCGATCTGCAAGGCAGTATTTATCATTTAAAAGATGAATTTCCGGAACTGGATATCCTCGCTCCTGAAAAGATCGGGGAGATTCCCAACTTAGATTATGACCTGATTATCGTAGATACTCCTCCCTATCTATCCAACCGCCTAAATGAATTATTCGGCTATTCAGATTATGTCCTGGTGCCAACAAAGGCCGGCTTTTTCGATGTCATGGCCATCAAATCAACTTTAGCGCTAATCAAATTTGCTCAGGCCCAAAACCACAATTTAAAGGCCGGCATCGTGCTTAATATGTTAAAGCCCAGGTCCGGTATTACAGCCGAGGTTGTTGAGCTAATTCAGACTTTGGGTACTCCCTTATTGAAGACGCGCGTGTTCGACCGGGTAAGCCTGGCAAGGTCATCTATGACCTCGGGTATCCTTAAAAGCACGGATCATAAAGCGATAGAGGAGGTGACTTTTTTGGCAGAGGAGATCGTAGACCTGATCAGTGTATAAATGTAGCAATGAACATTTGTACAAATGTTCATTTGAATAAACCTGGAATTGAACAAATGTAGGTTTGTTTAAATGTGCATTTGTAGCAAGCTACAAAGGTAGATCTGTTCAAATATTCAATGAGAGAAATATTCAAATGTTCATTGCAGCATTTGCAGCATTATTCAAATGTTCCTAAAGCTTTAACGCCATGGATGATTATAAAAAGAAGCTGGGCAGCCTGGCCAGTAAGATCAAAAACGAAACGCCGCAAACACCGCTACAGCAAGTGCAGCCGATAAAGACTTTAACTGTGTCTGCGGATGACCAGGAGGCGAGATTTAACAATTGGATACCGAAGGGCCTTAAAAGAAAAATAAAAGCCTACGGAGCACAAAATGATATTTCGCAGAAGGACATCA
This sequence comes from Sphingobacteriaceae bacterium, assembly GCA_903644075.1. Lineage (GTDB taxonomy): Bacteria > Bacteroidota > Bacteroidia > Sphingobacteriales > Sphingobacteriaceae > Mucilaginibacter. The sequence goes on from CAHJXH010000071.1 coordinate 19,160, forward strand.
CCATACAGGCCTTACAGCAATTTTTGAAGAAAAACGGAAATGAATAAATCAAATCGCAATGGATGTCATGACAATTGAAAAGGGATTAAACTGCTGTCTTTTTGCAGTTAGCAAGATGTACGTTTGTACCACAAACGAATCTTGCCCTTCCCTCCGAAGTCGGTTCGGGGCCA
>CAHJXH010000072.1 GCA_903644075.1 Sphingobacteriaceae bacterium
AGAAAGTGGCGATTGGGTTAGCCTGCAAATGATAGATGTTGATGCTATTAACCGCGACGCCGATGCTTATGTGTTAAATACAGGTTCACCGCATTATGTAACTTTAGCCAGCGATTTAAAAGATAAAGATGTTTACCACGAAGGGCATGCCATCCGCAATAATGCAACCTATGCCGAAAAGGGTATCAATGTAAATTTTGTTGAGCCAACTGATAACGGAGGTTATTTTGTACGAACCTTTGAGCGTGGAGTAGAAGATGAAACCTACGCCTGCGGAACTGGTGTTACTGCTGTTGCCCTGGCAATGGCCAAGCATAATGGCCAAACCGGCACTATCAATACACCAATTAAAGTTTTGGGTGGCAATTTAAATATCCGTTTTACCAATGAAAACAACCACTTCAGCAATATATTTTTGGAAGGCCCGGCCGTAAAGGTATTTGAAGGAGAAATAGTTTTAGCTTAAGCCAGGAATAATTAGCTATTATAAGATAAAGAGAAAGCCCGGTTGAAATTAACCGGGCTTTCTCTTTTATTGAGTTCATCTTTCGGACCTCTCTCCTCGGGCCTCCGGGCTCTCTACATCTTCAACGCCGTACTGCTATATACATGGTACTCGCCCGGGGCAAGTGTAATAGCATATGCTGCTGACGGCACGTTAATGGAAGTGCCCGTAATATTATCATACCAATTACCTGTTGACGGGAAGCTAATGGTGGTTGTTTGGTTAATCACATCAAAATTACTTGCTATTACCACATTGTTATCGGTACCGGTTAAAGCAACCCATTTAATGGCACCGTTTAAGCCGTATTTATAAGTAGTAGTGCTAAATACCGCATTCTTAGTTTTCCATTTAATAAGGTGCGAGTAGGTTGCATATAAGTGATGGCGGTTAGGGTCGCTCATATATTCCCAGTGCGGCGGCTTGTCGCCTAAGCGGCCACCATTATCAATGCTGATATCGTAACCGCGCTCTTCAAATTCCCACAGCATTTTTGGTCCGGGCGAAGAGATTAATAATGCAGCTAAAGCTTCTTCACGTTTTAATGCCGTTGGGATATCTTTTGTACTATAGCTTCCGTTGGAATTGCCATAAGCTTCGTTCTTAAACATGCTGCGTTCTTCGTCATGGCTTTCAAAATAAGCAACCAATCCGTAAGGGTTAGTGAATCCGTATTGGTCGTAAAACAAGCCTGATAAATCCCAGCTTGGCCCGCTTGGATAGCCCATTGTTGCCTGCTGTGCCGGGGTGCTTAAGTTAGTCCAGCTCATCATGCCTTGCGTCGCTAGTTCAGATTCTTCCTGATTATTGGAGAAGTATTCGAGGATCACATAAAAACTAGGATCGAGGCTTTTGATATAGGTGTTGTAGTTTTTCCACAAGGCCACGCGGCTTGCATCATAAGCAGCCCAGGCGTCTTCGGTGCTTGAGTTGGTTTGGGTAAAGCCTTTAGCCTGGTCGAACCGAAAGCCGTCGATATGATATTCCTGCATCCAGTATTTTACCACGTTTTTAAAATAATACTGGGTTGCTGCAGATTGGTGGTTCATCTGGTAACCAACCGCGTCGGGGTGCATATTCTGCGTATCAAACCATGGGTTAGTTGCCGATGGCGAACCGCTTGCCATTGCATACATCCGTACCATTGGCGACGAACCGAACTGATCTTCTAAAACAATATCTTGTATTACGGCAATTCCCTTGGCATGGCAGGCATCAATAAAAGCTTTGTAATCATTCTTGGTACCGTAATATTTATCGAGCGCCATCCCGAAGTTGGTATTGTAGCCCCATGAATCGTTTCCTTCAAACTCGTTAACCGGCATTAGCTCAACCGCATTAACACCTAAATTGGCAATATAATTTAAAGTATCAGTAAGGGTTTTATAGCTGTGCGTGCCGATAAAATCGCGAACGTGTAGCTCATAGATCACCAGGTTTTTAGGATCTGGGCGCGTAATGCTTGCGTTTTTCCAACTATAGGCTGTTGGGCTGCCCTGCATTGTACTTACAATGCCGGTTGTTTTGCCAGTAGGGTAAGCCAGCAGGTTCGGGTAAACGGTTGTGGGGATGGTACTGTCGTTATCCGGGTCCAGCACCTTTTCGGTGTATGGGTCGGCTACTTTAATGGTGTTGTCGATATAGTACTGGTAAGCATACTCTTTAGTAGGGTCAATATTATCAACCTGTACCCACCAGCGTGTACCATCGGTTGATTTGGTCATGGCTGTAGGCTGCCAGTTATTAAAATCGCCGATTACAGATACCGATGTTTTATTAGGTGCATACAAATTAAAGATGGCGGATTTGCCGCTGTTAATAAACGTAACACCATCATTAGCTCCCGCAGGTACATCTTTGCCGGTACCGTTCCCGGTAACGTTCCCGGAAAGATCATCAGAAGCAGATTTTTTCTTGCATCCGGTACCGCCTAATACAAGCAGTGCCATCAGCAACACGTAAATGTTTCTCATTTAATATGGGGTTTTAAGGATATTGCAGGCCATATTTCAATAATTAGAAGACTTTCACTGGTGCTTTAAAGTATTGACAGTATGGTTGTTTAATAATTGGTTTAGGTAAAAGTAGTGCTTATTGAGGATATGTTGCAAGTGTTAACTCGAAAATTTATTTGTAGGAAATAAACTTTCGGCACAGTAGGGTTTAACAGGTTATTAACATTGTTTACAAAAAAAATGGCCTAAATGCTTTTACTTGCTATATTTTCTAACTACGTTTGAATTTTTTCTACTGTAGCTTACATAAATTTTTTACCTGAAATTTATGTTGCGCGTAGATAGTACCAAACCCTGCCAGATTATTTATTCCCTCGCCAGGCACGAGTACTTGTCTTATGTAATTGAGCCGCACATTGTTCAGCTTAATCCCAACGGCGAATTTTCTCTTACTTATCAAAGGCTTTTCTCCAATACTGCTTCAGAATTTACCAGCTGTTTAAATGAGAGTGATTTTAAACTGATTAAGGTTCTGGAGGATATTGAGCAGGGCAACATCATCAAAAAATACTACAAAAAGCCTATCCGCCCTTACGAGTTTTTCAGCAAGGTATTTAACGAGCAATTGTTTGATGTTATCAGGCCGAAGATCGAGAAGAAAATGGCCGAAGTGTTTAATTCGCTCCGTGGAAAAGAAATTTACCTCATGAGTAAAGAGGGGTACCCGGCCGGTCGCAAGCTTAACATTGCAGAAGAGGCTGCCACCATCCTGTTTCACTTTAAACGTAACGAGACCGAGATCAGGTATTATCCAACTATCAAGTATCAGAACATGCGCATCGAGTTCATGTTTAAAGGTGCCGAAATAGTTTGTAACCAACCGGCCTGGTTGCTGCTTGATGATACCTTATACTATTTTGAAAAAGATATTGAGGGCAAAAAATTACTGCCTTTTTTAAATAAGCGATACATCGCTATTCCGCGCACGTCAGAGCAATCATATATGGAGCGTTTTGTTGCCCCGCTGATTGAGAAACACCACGTACACGCCGAGGGCTTTACCATCAATACCGAAAAATACGATGCTGTGCCCATGCTAAAACCCATTATTGTGGACGGCGGCACCTCGCAGCTGCAATTGTATTTTAGGTATGCCGGATACATTTTCCCCTACGGTGATGGCCGTACGGTATCGGTACGGATTGAGCATCATGATGATGATTACCTTTTTCATCGTATTAAACGATCCGTAACCTGGGAAAAAGGTAAGCTGCAAATACTGGAAGATATGGGCCTGAAACCCGCATCGTCATTATTCCAAAACCTCGAAGTTGATATGGGCGAGGAAGGCGACCGTGCATTCTCTGTATTGGAATGGCTAAACCAGCACCACGACCAGTTGATAGCCGAAGGTTTTATAATTGAACAGCCCGAAGGAAACAAACGCTATTTATTCGGCAGCAGTAAAATAGATGTACAGGTAAGCGAGCGTAACGACTGGTTCGATATTTATGCTGTGGTTTACTTTGGCCCGTACCAAATTCCGTTTATTGATCTGCGCAATCATATCCTTAATCGCAAAAAGGAGTTTGTGCTGCCATCTGGCGAAATTGCGGTGATCCCCGAAAAGTGGTTTTCGCAATACAGTAACCTGCTCCATTTTAGTGACGGCGGCAAGGACCTGAAATTAAAGAAACACCACATTGGCCTGATCAATGAACTGGCTGAAGGCGAGTTGGCCAGCATAACCATGAGCCGCAAGTTGCAAAAGCTAACCGACTTTGACGATCTGGAAGATATGCCGATGCCGGTAAACTTTAACGGTAGCCTGCGCAGTTACCAAAAAGCGGGTTATAACTGGTTCCATTTTTTAAAGAAATTTCACTTTGGTGGGTGTTTGGCTGATGATATGGGTTTGGGTAAAACCATCCAGACTTTAGCCATGCTGCAAAGAAATAAAGAAGAGGCAGAAGAAAGCGGCACTAAAAGTACTTCACTACTGATTATGCCGACCTCGTTAATTTATAACTGGATAAATGAGGCTAAAAAGTTTACACCTCAGCTAAGGCTGATGGTGCATACGGGTATTTTCCGGTATAAACATGCCGATGTGTTTGCCAATTACGATGTTATTGTAACTACCTACGGCGTAAGCCGGATTGATATTGAGCTGCTGAAAGGTTTCTTCTTTGATTACGTGATCTTGGATGAGAGCCAAAATATCAAAAACCCATCATCTAAATCATACCAGGCGGTTAAGCAACTAAAATCGCGCTTTAAACTGATATTGAGCGGTACCCCGGTAGAAAACTCAGTGAATGATTTGTGGACGCAGATGTCATTCATTAACCCGGGCCTGCTGGGTTCGCAAAAGTATTTCCTGGATGAGTTTGTTACGCCGATAGAAAAGAAAAAAGACGAAGAAAAGGCTCATAAACTGCAAACCCTTATAAAACCCTTTGTGCTCCGCCGAACGAAGGAGCAGGTAGCCACAGAGCTGCCGCCTAAAACCGAACACCTGTTCTATTGCCAGATGAGCGAGGAGCAGGCCGAGGTTTACGAAAAAGTAAAATCAGAATACCGCAACGAATTATTACAGGGACTGGAGACCGGCACCTTTGTGCAAAGCCAGATCCAGGTGTTGCAGGGCTTAACCAAGCTGAGGCAGATTGCCAATCACCCTTCGATGATTGATGATACTTACGAGGGGGATTCGGGCAAGTTTGAGGATGTGGTGCATACGTTGAGCAACGTGCTCGAGGCCGGCCATAAAGTTTTGATCTTCTCGCAATTTGTAAAGCAGTTGAGCATCTTCCGCAATTACATGGATAAGCATGATATTGGCTATGCCTACCTCGATGGCAGTACCCAAAATCGCGGTGATGTAGTTAGAAACTTCCAGGAAGATGAAAAAACCAGCGTATTCCTGATCTCTATAAAAGCGGGTGGGGTAGGCCTTAACCTCACCAGTGCCGACTACGTTTTCATCCTCGACCCATGGTGGAACCCTGCAATCGAACAGCAGGCCATTGACCGGACGCACCGCATTGGCCAAACCAAAAATATCTTCATCTACAAATTTATCACCAAAGACACGGTAGAAGAAAAGATCCTGGCCTTGCAGCAACGCAAGCTTAGCGTTGCCCGCGCGCTGATCACTACCGAAGAAAGCTTTATTAAAACGCTTACTGCGGATGATATCAGGGAGATCTTGAAGTAAGACATTCCAAGGAGTTAAAAAAGATCGCAGTCGCCCGGCTCTTGCCCATAGGTGTAAAGGGTCATGCTGAGGTACTCGAAGCATGTGCGCAAGGGCTATTTACGCCAAGTTTACCGCCAATGCATAGTCGGCGCGACCCAACACACATGCTTCGAGTGCCTCAGCATGACCCTTCTTTTCAATCTTCCGAACACTTGGGGCAAGAGCCGAGCGACTGCCGGTTGGGGGAGCAAAAAAAACGATAAAATAAGTTTGATAAAACCCATATTTATTTGTTTCTTGGAATCATATTTAAACCATATTTATTTCTTATCACAATGAAAAAATTATTCGCATTAGCGCTGTCTGGCTTTATTCTGTTAGGTGCAAACACTTTTGCACAAAAAACTGATTCCCTAAAAAAAGAAACCAAAACCAAAACAACCACTACAAAAACTACTACAGAGGGTGTAAATAAATCGGCTGATAAAGCGATTGGAAAAGACGCTCAGGGCAGAACCGTTTACGTAGGCCCTAAAGGCGGGCAATACACTTTATCAGAAAGCGGCAAAAAGAGTTATCTTAAAACAGCAGATAAGATTAAAGTACAGTAGTTTCACTGTATTTTTAAAAACAAAGGAAGCTTCGGGATAACCCGGGGCTTTTTTGTTTTGCTATTATTCTCTTTCTTATCATTCAGAGCGATAGCGAAGAATCTTCTTCACAATGCATTAACGCATATTGTAAGCCGCATGCCATTCTAAGCGCACAAGATTCTTCGCTACCGCTCTGAATGACAAGACCTGTATTATGCGTGCGCAATACTTCCCGGCGTTTGCAACGCCATAATGTGGAAGTAACAAATTCCCCAATTCCCCGATTTTTTCCCCGTATTTCTTTTTGGGAAATATTCCCCAAACTTTAAAATGTGCTCTTAATGCCTTTTATGGGCACATTTTAAAGTTTTATGATCATCGGTACAGGTTTTGCCTTAACCTATACATCAAACATTAATTAAAACATTTAAAATATAAAAATCATGAACACTTCAATCGTAATCGCAGGCATCGTAGCACAGGCAGCTCCATTATTCTTAGTAGTAAAAACTATCGCAGCTAAATTCAATAACTAATCCACCGGGACAATAATTTATTAACAATTAAATTTAGAAATCATGAACCACGCAATTGTAATCGCAGGTATCGTAGCACAGGCAGCGCCATTATTTTTAGTAGTAAAAACTATTGCAGCTAAATTCAATAACTAGAATTTATAAAGCGTGTTATGCTGTCCGACTATCGGCGGATCAGCACCCCACATGCTAAGCAGGCTTTAAAGTTATACATCTGTCTCATGGGTTCCGATCCCAACAGCAGTCGGGACGGGATGGCGAATGGGACTAAATCATCTCACTACTTATTCAGAATCTCCATTACGCTATTGTGGTGACAACACCAACAACGGCGAGGCTACTTTAATAGTCAATAGTTGGAACCACTCACCATGCTTCTAGTAACCTCAGCATGACACCCCACTCGGGAATTCGCCATATTCTAAAGTCAAATTTCTTATTCTATTAACTGATAAGTTCTATTACAGATTAAAGTCTCGGTTCTTGTCTCTTGATTCTCTTCCCCCTTGTCTCATTCTTTTCTAAACATCCCGCCGCGTTAATTGTATAAACATAACCTCAATCATTTTTATGAAAAAGCTATTTCTACTTACGCTGCTAATTGCTGGCAGTTTAATGGGTTTTGCCCAAACTAAAAGCAAAGTTTTATGCTGTGGCAAGCCAAGCTCAACTCAGCAATTTGCCATGCTGGCATCAAATAAAGATTTCCGGATGGCGCACCTTAACCCATCAAAAATTCACTTCCAAAGCAGTATTGGTCAGGTTATCACCTACAAAACGCCCGATGGCAAAGAATCGGCAGCCTACGAGCTGAAAGCTAAAACGCCTACCAACAATTACTTGATTGTGGTACACGAATGGTGGGGACTGAATGATTTCGTAAAAAAAGAATCTGAAAAATTATATAACGACATTGGCAACGTAAACGTAATTGCAATCGATCTATATGATGGCAAAATAGCAACCACCCGCGAAGAAGCCGGCAAATATATGCAGGGTGTAAACGACGATAGGGCGGAAGCAATTATCAAAGGCGCTATTGCTTATGCAGGGCCAAAGGCACACATTGCTACGTTAGGCTGGTGTTTTGGCGGGGGCTGGAGCTTGCAAAGCGCCCTGCTTGCCGGTAACCAAACTGTTGCCTGTGTAATGTACTATGGTATGCCCGAGCAGGATTTGGCCAAGCTGAAAACCTTGCATGGTGATGTGCTGGGTAACTTTGCTAATAAAGACCAATGGATTAACCCCAAAGTGGTTGCCAAATTTGAGGCCGATATGAAAACCGACGGTAAAAAATTATATGTGCACCAATACGATGCCGACCATGGCTTTGCTAACCCAAGCAGCCCGATTTATGATAGTGCTGCCACTAAAGAAGCCTACGGCTACACACTAACTTTCTTGAAGGCTCGTTTAAAATAGTGTCATAAAAAAATAGAACAAGTAGAGCAGGCCCCAGGGCTTGCTCTATTTTTGTAACATTGTACCAAATTTCAGCATTTGACACGCGCCGCTAAAAAAATATTCTCATACCTTATAAAGGCTGCTATTGTTATACTGGCGTTTACCTTTATTTATCGTAAGGTAAATAATAACGCCAATTTAACCCAGTTTCGCAGAATTGTTGAGGCCCTGGACAGAAACGAGGTGGTTTTTGTACTGGCATTGGTTGTTGTGATGATGCTCCTCAATTGGTTTCTGGAAGCCCTTAAATGGCGGTACATTACCCGTGTATTATCACCCATTACGGTTTATCAGGCTGTTGAATCTGTTTTTTGCGGATTAACCTGGGCTATTTTTACACCCAACCGCCTGGGCGAATATGGCGGCCGCGTAATGTTTCTGCCTCCGCGTAAACGTATCCACGGTGTGTTTTCAATGGCGGTAGGTTCGTTAGGGCAAATGGTTATTACCAATGTGCTGGGTATTGTGGCCTTGCTGTGGTTTTGCTATACGTTTTTACACCTGCAAATTTGGATGTACCTGGCTGCTGTTTGTTCGGGTGCTTTGGTTGTTACGCTTTTGTTGGTGTTTTTTTTTAATATACGCTGGCTGGTATCGGTGCTTAACAGCATTAAATTTCTAAAGCAATACCACCGTTTCTTCGACATCATGAACCGCTACCGCGTAGCCGAGCTCGACCGTATTATGCTGTACTGCCTGGCGCGTTTTGCAGTTTTTACCTTTCAATATTATCTGATACTTCATTTACTGGTGCCCCAAATGCCGGTGCTGCCTATGGTTATGATGGTGCTTATTTTATTCTTTGTTCAGTCTATTTTACCATCTTTGGACCTGCTTGATGTGGGTGTGCGCGGTGCAACCGCTACCATGTTTTTTGCCTATATTACAAATCAGCAGGTAGCCGTAATTGCAGCCGTTTCCTCAATCTGGTTTATCAACCTCATTGTTCCGGCTATATTAGGGTCTATATTTGTTTTTAAAATGAAGTTCTTTTGATCGCTTTTTACACCTGTATTTCTTTTATTTTAACCGGGCTGTATCTGCTGGTTTTGGCTTACCTCATTAAGGGATGGAGTGCTTTAAAACGCCCCAAATTATTGCAGCAAGCCTATAAAACTAAAGTAACCATACTAATAGCCGCCCGCGATGAAGAAGATAACATAGCCGAAACCATTGATGATTTACTGGCGCAGGACTATCCGCATGAGTTAACCGAAATTATTATTGTCGACGATCATTCTACCGATAACACGGCCCAAATTATTTTAAGTTATGCCAATCGCGGGGTAAAGCTATTGCAGTTAAAAGAAGACCTGGCGCTCAACTCCTATAAAAAGAAAGCCATTACAGAAGCCATTTCCCGCTCAACCGGAGACTTGCTGGTAGCTACAGACGCCGACTGCCGTATGGGCAGTAAATGGCTTTCGACCGTTGTGGGCTATTATGAAACATACAACCCGGTCATGATCTCATCGCCGGTAACTTACTTTCATGAAAAAACCTTTTTTGAAAGATTGCAAACACTCGAGTTCTCTTTTCTGATAGGTATCGGCGCAGCCTTTATTGGTAATGGCCGGGCCTCAACCTGTAACGGCGCTAATTTGGCTTACCGTAAGGATGTATTTTATGAAGTAGGCGGCTTTAAGGGGATTGATAACCTGGCATCGGGCGATGACGAATTACTGTTGCAAAAAGTGGCTAAAGTATACCCGGGCCGCATTGGCTTTTTAAAAGATATTGAGGCGGTAGTGTATACTTATGCCAAACCAGACATAGGCGCATTTATACAACAAAGGCGCAGGTGGGCATCAAAATCAACCCATTATAAAGATAAAAAGATAGTTGCACTGGCTGTTGGTATCTGGCTGTTCAATCTTTCCTTATTAATTAATGTAATTGGCGGTATTTTTTATGCGGGCTTTTATAAAATTTTAGGGATAGAGCTTCTCTTGAAACTTTTGTTCGAAGGCACATTTTTACTTATGGTTACTGCATTTTTCAAACGGAAATCGCTGGTTAAATGGGTACTGATATTATCGCCGATACACATATTTTATGTGGTTTACGTGGGTTTAATTGGTAATTCGCGCAAATATGCCTGGAAGGGGCGAATGGTTAGATAATTTAACCAAACCGATAAATGAAAAAACTCTTCTGCTTACAATAATTAATTTTCTATTTTAGACGGTATTGCTAATGCTTAATGGAACCAGTTGATCAAAGTTCGGGCGAAGATGAGTTAATACGATTATTGCTTAAAAGGCAATCTGAGTTAAACTCGTTGTTAGAGGTTACCCGGGCTATCAATAAAAACACGTCTACGCCCGTTCTTATCCAAATGTTGGAGGTAATTTTGAAGAATTACCTGCAGGTTGGTAAGCTGCGCTTCTTAATTGAGAAGGGCAACTCTTTTGTATGCGTATCTAAATACGGCGGCGAAACCGAAAATGCATTGGCGTTGGTTAAAGCCTGCCAGAAGCTAAGCAAGGTAAAATCGCCCATGGTGCTTACTGGCCACCGGGATCCTATTTTAAAAGAGTACTACTATTTTATCCCTTTCCATCATAAAAATAAACCATTAGCCTACGCCCTTATTGGCGATTTTAATACCTCGGGCGATATGGTGAGTAATGACCTTAACTTCATCCAAACGCTTATCAACGTAATTGTGGTGGCATTGGAGAATAAGAAGCTGTTTCGCGAGCGTTTACAAACCGAGCGTTTTCAACGTGAAATGGAACTGGCTGTTGAAGTGCAAAGTATGCTGATCCCGCTTCGCCTGCATAAAGACAAAGCAGTAGAGATTGGCGCTAAATATTTACCGCACCAGGATATTGGCGGCGATTACTTCGATTTTCTTCGCCTTAATGATCAGGAAATTTTATGGTGTATTGCCGATGTTTCGGGCAAAGGTATTTCGGCAGCTTTACTGATGGCCAATTTCCAGGCCAGTTTGCGCGCCTGGGCAACGGTAGAGAATGACCTGAGTACTGTGGTAGAACGTTTGAACAAAATTGTGATCCGCAACACTAAAGGCGAGCGCTTTATCACCATGTTCATCGCCAAGTATAACGAGCAAACCCGTAAGCTTAGTTATATCAATGCAGGCCATAACCCACCAATTTTATATGCCAATGGCGAAGCCTCTTCGCTAAAACTGGGCACAACCATGCTGGGGGTATTTGAAGAACTGCCGTTTATTAATCAAGGCGAAGTGAGCGTTGAACCAGCCTCGCTTGTATTTAATTATACCGATGGTTTGATGGATTACGAACTGCGTAACAATACCAACTGGAAAGATGAGCAGCTGATAGAGTTTGTGATCAACAATGGCCATTTAAACCCCGACAGGTTTAACCAAACTTTGATGGACCACCTTAACCTGGTGATAAAAGGAAAGGCCATCGACGATATTACCCTGTTAACGTTGAGAATTTTTTAAAAAACTTTCGATCATAAGCGTGATATTTGCCTCAGGATTAAAAGATGTTATTAGCCAGGTATCAATACGAATTTTTAGAAGCAGGATGTGACGAAGCAGGACGTGGTTGTTTAGCCGGGCCGGTGTTTGCCGCTGCGGTAATTTTACCCGATGATTTTGATCATGACTTGCTGAACGACTCGAAAGTGCTTGACGAACAAACCCGCTACGCCCTGCGTATCGAAATTGAGCAAAAAGCCATTGCACATGCCGTTGGGGTTGTGGATAATAACGAGATCGACAAGATTAATATCCTCAATGCCTCTTTCCTGGCCATGCACCGCGCTATCGAAAAACTGCACCTGCAACCACAATTTTTAATTATCGATGGTAACCGTTTTAATAAATTCGGCACCACGCCGCACAAATGTATTATTAAAGGCGACTCCCTGTATTTCAGCATTGCGGCAGCATCCATCTTAGCCAAAACATACCGCGATGACTTTATGAAGCAAATTGCCGGTGAGCATCCCGAATACGACTGGCATAGCAACAAAGGTTACCCTACCATTAAACACCGCAATGCCGTGTTGGAGTTAGGCTTTACGCCCTATCATCGCCGCACTTTCCGTGTTACAGAGCCGCAGCTAACTATTTTTTAAAGAAGCTTTGTTTGGGCGGGTTTGGATGCTATTTTTGCTACAAACCAACAAAACCCAGTGAAGGTACTTATTCTTACACACCGCATCCCATTTCCACAGAATGGTGGATACCCTATTGTGGTATGTAATACTATTAAGGGCCTTTTAGATCTGGGTCATGAGGTTTCACTGTTCGCACTCAACGCTAAACAGCATGCCCATTACCAGGAAGATAATGGCTACGAGTCGAAATCGTTAATCAGCCGTATCAATTATAAAACGTATCCCATTAATATCGGCATTTCTATGTACGAGGCTGCACTTAACCTGTTTAACAGCCAGGCGCAGTATGTAGATCGTTTTTATAATCACGGCTTCGAAAAAATGCTGATCGAAGAATTAAAATCGCAGCATTACGATATTGTACAATTCGAGGGTTTGTTTGTTGCGCCTTATTTAAATGCAGCAAGTAAGCACAGCAAATCCAAGTTGATCTACCGCTCTCACAACGTAGAGCACCAGGTATGGCAGCGTTTGGCCGTGCAAAAAGGCGACCCCTTTAAAAAATGGTATTTAAAGCTGATGGCCTCACGTATTAAAAAGTACGAACTGCACCAGTTAAACCGCTTCGATGCCATTGTTGCATTTACCAATCAGGATAAAAGTACCATCCTTCAGTGCGATATTAAACCACAGGTAACCATCCTGCCGGTTGGCCTGGATATGTCTCAATATCATCCCGATTATAGTCGTACCGAGTTTCCAAGCCTGTTCTTTTTAGGCTCGCTGGACTGGATGCCTAATCGCGAAGGGATTCAATGGTTCCTTAATACATTCTACCACGATTTAACCACAGGCGATTTAAACGTTCGGTTCTATGTGGCCGGTAACGACATCCCCGAACAGTTTGACGATTATGATGTGATGGGGAAAATTTATATTCAGGGTGAGGTTGATGATGCGCTGGAGTTTGTAAACAGCAAGTCGATCATGATTGTTCCGCTGTTATCGAGCGGTGGCATGCGGGTGAAAATTGTGGAAGGTATGGCGATGCAGAAATGTATTATCTCTACCTCGCTTGGTGCCGAAGGTATTAATTATACCCATGGACAAAATATTATGATAGCCAATAGCCGCGATGAGTTTTACAACTGCATCAGCAAATGCATTAAGGATGAGGAGTTTTGTAAACGGATTGGCGCAAATGCCCGTAAATTAGTTGAAGATGTCCACGATGTTAAGGTTGTTACAAATAAGCTGGTGGCTTTTTATCAGCAGGTGTTAAACCACTAACTTATAAATGTTACTTTTGCGTTTATTTAAATAACGCATGAAGAATACAGCTTTAACCCATATACATAGTAGTTTAGGCGCTAAAATGGTGCCCTTTGCAGGTTACAATATGCCCGTGCAATACAACGGCATTAACGCCGAACACGAAACCGTACGCAAAGCAGTTGGCGTGTTTGATGTAAGCCACATGGGCGAGTTTATACTGAAAGGCGAAAACGCATTGGATCTCATCCAGCGTGTTACCAGTAACGATGCGGCTAAACTGTATGATGGTAAAGTGCAATATTCTTGCCTGCCTAACGAAGATGGTGGTATTGTTGACGATTTACTGGTTTACAAAATCGACGATAAAACTTACATGTTGGTTGTTAACGCATCAAACATCGAGAAAGACTGGAACTGGATCTCTAAATTCAACACCAACGGTGTGGATATGAAAGATATCTCAGATCGTACCTCACTATTAGCTATACAAGGCCCTAAAGCCGCCGAAGCATTACAATCATTGACTGACATCGACTTAGGTTCGATGGAGTACTACACCTTTAACAAAGGCAAATTTGCCGGCATTGATAACGTAATTGTATCTGCAACAGGCTATACGGGTGCCGGTGGTTTCGAAATTTATTGCGATAATGCCAACGCCGAACACATCTGGAATGCCGTATTTGAAGCTGGCGAGCCATTCGGTATTAAACCAATTGGTTTAGGTGCCCGCGATACCCTGCGTTTAGAAATGGGTTTCTGCCTTTACGGTAATGATATCGACGATACCACTTCGCCTTTAGAAGCAGGTTTAGGGTGGGTAACAAAATTCAGCAAAGAGTTTACTAACTCTGAGGCTTTACAAGCGCAAAAAACTGCTGGCGTAACCAAAAAACTGGTTGGCTTTAAAATGATCGAGCGCGGTATCCCCCGCCACGATTACGAAATTGTTGATGCAGAAGGCAACAACATTGGTAAAGTAACTTCGGGTACGCAATCGCCATCGTTACAAATTGCTATTGGTATGGGCTATGTGCAAAATAAATTCGCTAAAGAAGGTTCTGAGATCTACATCAAGATCCGCGATAATAAGGTTAAGGCTGAGGTTGTTAAGCCGCCGTTTAAATAATCCCTCGACCCCCTAAAGGGGAGCAAAAAATTACATAGTGACTAATACTCAAAATACAGATACAACTTCTACACCCTCTTTAGGGGGCAGGGGGTTAGAAGTTTGCCTTTCGCCAGCCTTATTATCCCTTTACAATGTCGAAGATTACATCGTAGTGATCATCGATATTTTTCGTGCAACCTCATCAATTTGCTACGGTATTGAGAATGGTGCCGAAGCAATAATCCCCGTTGCACAAGTAGAAGAGTGTGTGGCTTACCGCGAAAAAGGTACCGGCTATTTACTCGCCGCCGAGCGCGACGGAAGTGTGGTTGATGGCTTCGACTTTGGCAATTCGCCCTTCTCTTATACTGCCGAAAAGGTGGCTGGGAAGACGGTAGTTTTAACCACAACAAACGGCACGCAAGCCCTGCATTTATCACGAAAAGCTAAAAAAGTGCTCATCGGATCGTTTTTAAACCTTACTTCTTTAAGTAACTTTTTAAAGACCCAAAATGAGAATATTCTGCTGGTTTGTGCCGGTTGGAAGAATAATTTCAACCTTGAAGACACCGCTTTTGCAGGTGCCGTAATTGACCATTTAACAGCAGATGGTAATTATACTTTGGACGATCCGGCACTTGCTGCTTTTGATCTTTACCAGTTGGCCAAAGGAGATATTTCGGCCTACCTCAGCAAAACTTCGCACGGCGAACGGATGCGCAAGTTAGGTATCGAAAAAGATATTGCTTTTTGCTTGAATGTGGACATCACCACGGCCATCCCAATTCTACAAGGCGAGAAACTGGTGAAGCTAGTTTAAACCAAACTAAATTTAACTTGTCGTACTAATTAAATACGGCCTTGCATCGTGTAATAAACGGTTGTGAGGTCGTTTATATTTTATTATGTTTGGTAGCCCCTACAATGACTTTTATGAGCAAAAGAATAATCTTTTTATTGTTTTTAATAACGTTAGCCGGGTTTGTAAAGGCCGGGAATTTATTCCAGAAGTTCGAGAAATCAACCTTTTACCAGGTAATGGCCTCGGGCAAATTAGATGATGTGAATGATGAGCTAACCGCCATAGCCGGTGCCCCTGCCAGCGATCGTGATGCTTATGAAGGCGTTTTGCTGATGCGCAAAGCCGGACTGTTAAGCAAGCCAAAAGATAAGCTGCAAAATTTTAAAAGCGGCCGCATTAAGTTCCAAACCGCATTTATGGCCGATAGCAACAATACAGAGTTTCGCTTTCTGCGCCTAGGTATACAAGAACACGCCCCTAAAATTGTAAAGTACCATAGCGACATTAATGCCGATAAATCCTATATTAAAGAACACTTTAAAAGCTTGTCGCCGGTTGTGCAGCATGCGGTATTAGAATATAGTAAAACCTCTAAGGTGCTACACCCCGAAGATTTAAACTAAACCCTGATGGGCAAAAAGATTTTAGCAATATACTATAGCCAGTCAGGCCAAATGGGCGATATTATCGACTCGTTTACCGCGCCTATGGTTGCAGGTGGTGCATCTGTGGAAAAAGTACGGATCTACCCCGAGACTAATTTCGATTTCCCCTGGACCGGCAGCCGTTTCTTCAGCGTAATGCCCGATTGCGTAATGGGTATTCCACGTCCATTGCAGCCTTATACTTTACAGGAAGAAAAATACGACCTGGTGGTGCTGGCCTATCAACCCTGGTTTTTATCGCCAAGCATCCCATCAAGCACTTTACTGCAGGACCCGAAATTTAAAGCCATCATTAAAGATACTCCTGTAGTGACCATTAGTGCAGGCCGCAACATGTGGCTCAACGCTTTCGATAAAATAAAGAAGATGCTAAGCGATGCCGGTGCAAACCATGTGGGCAATGTTGCGTTAGTAGATAGGCATTCGAACCCGGTTAGCTTTGTAACCATTTTTTACTGGATGCTGAGCGGCAAAAAGGAGCGGTATCTCAACATATTCCCTAAACCGGGCGTAAGCGATGCAGATATAGAACGTACTAAAATTTACGGTCAAAGCGTTATTGAACACCTGAACAGTAATAACTGGGAAGGTATGCAGCAGCAAATGGTTGATGACGGCGCGGTTAAGATCAAATATCCGCTGATGGTAATTGAGGGTAAAGCCCGGGTTATTTTTGGCGTATGGGCCAAAGTGATTATCAAACGAAAAAATCAATTACCGTGGACTACTGCTTTTAAGTATTACCTCTTTATCGCCCTGTTTTTAGGTGCACCGTTACTGCTTATACTGGATAACATTTTATTAAGACCATTTACGGGTAAACGAATACGAAACAAAAAACTACACTACTTACTACTAAATTAACACCGATGTCTAATCAGGTATATATTAATGCCACTGCTGCTTTTTTCCCGAATGAGCCTGTCGCTAACGACGATATGGAGGCCTATTTGGGTTATATTGATAATAAACCATCTAAGTCAAAGAAAATAGTACTGCGCAATAACGGCATCATCAACCGCTATTATGCTTTAGAAAAAGGGGGCAAATCAACGCATACCAATGCGCAGATGACCGCCCTGGCTGTTAAGGAACTGTTGAAAAACGATCCTGAAAAATTAAAAGAAATAGAACTACTCTCATGCGGTACTTCATCGCCAGATCAGATGATGCCAAGCCACGGTGTTATGACGCACGGCTGGTTACCGGAGATTGGCCCGATTGAAGTAGTATCGCCATCTGGCGTATGCTGCGCAGGGATGCATGCCTTAAAATATGCCTACCTGGCCATTAAGGCTGGCGAAGTAAAAAATGCCATTGCTACAGGTTCGGAGCGTTTCTCGGGCCTGTTGGTATCTGATGTTTTCGAAGAAGAGGTTCAGAAAATTAAAGAACTTAACGAGAACCCATATATCGCCTTTCAGAAAGATTTTCTGCGCTGGATGTTATCAGACGGTGCTTCGGCATTTTTGATGAGCGATAGCCCTAACCCAGAAGGCCTGAGCCTGCGCGTGGAGTGGATAGAAGGTGTATCGTACGCCAACGAAATGGAAACCTGCATGTATATGGGCGCCGAAAAAGAAGCCGATGGTACACTGAAAGGTTTTATGGACTTTACGCCTGAGGAAGTGATGAACAAATCGATCTTTAGTGTAAAACAAGATATCGGTTTACTGAGCGATAATATTGTGCCGCTTGGTGGACAAAAAATTAAGGAAATTTTTGAGCGTAAAGGTTTAACTGTTGATGATATCGACCACTTTTTACCGCACATCTCGAGCGACTTTTTTAAAGGTAAAATTTACGATCTGATCCAGATTTACGGTGGCGGTATCCCTTACGAAAAATGGTTTATCAACTTGTACACCGTAGGTAATGTGGGTGCAGCATCGGTTTACCTGATGATCAACGAAATGTTTAACACCGGTAAGTTGAAAAAAGGCGAAAAGTTATTATTGCTGGTGCCGGAAAGCTCACGCTTTTCGTATATGTATGCGATGCTTACCGTGGTGTAAGCTGGGTTTAAGCGAGTGGTATGAAAAAGGAAGATGTTCCGCAGGATTTGGGTTCGCTGGGTAAAATTACCCGCGAGGTTTGCTATGCTACCGATAAGGACGGCAAGTACACCACCCAACTAAGCAGCGGCTGGGACGTAAAAGCCCAAGCCCTCGACTTAGCCTGGCAGGATATTGACCAGCGCATAGCCACCGCCAAACAAAAAGTATTAAATAAAGAAGCAAGCCCCCTCTTGTTTTTTATGGAATACCGGCTGATGGACGCTTCGATACTGGCCGATTATACCGGCTTTTGGCAATGGCAAATTAAACGCCATTTAAAGCCCGAAGTATTCGATGGTTTATCAGACAAAAAATTACAAAAATACGCAGAGGCGTTTAATATTAAGGTTGCTGACCTTAAAAGCATGAATGTGCATGAAAGTTGATTTTGTACACCGCCAGTCTGCACATTGCGAATCAGGTGTTACT
>CAHJXH010000073.1 GCA_903644075.1 Sphingobacteriaceae bacterium
TTACCACGGCTTCAAATGGTGGAAGTGCTATGGAGCATCTTAAAAGCGGCGAATTTGATTTGGTGCTTTGTGATTTCAGGCTGGAAGATACCGACGGGCGCGAAATGCTGAAAAGCATTAAATCGCAATACCCTAAAACAGGTGTAATTATTATAACCGGTTATTCGGATATTAAGATGGCTGTAGAGCTCATTAAAATGGGCGCCTACGATTATATTACCAAGCCCCTATACCCCGACGAGATTTTAAACACCATCAATAAAGCAATAGAAACCCACCACGCCCTGGTTACCGAACCACAGGAAGAATTGGCTGCGGTTTCATCATCTACGTCAAAATCATCGAAAGAAAAACAGGTGATGGCCAGCGAGTTTGTAGTTGGCAAAAGCAAGGCATCGAAAGAATTATTGCGCCAGATAGAACTGGTAGCCCCTACTACATACAGCGTTATTATTTTAGGCGAGAGTGGTACCGGTAAAGAATCGGTTGCTAAAAGCATCCACTTAAACAGCCCCCGCCGCGATCAGCCATTTATTGCGATGGATTGCGGTTCATTAACTAAAGAGCTGGCACAAAGCGAATTTTTTGGTCACGAAAAAGGATCATTTACCGGCGCACTATACACCAAAATTGGCCACTTCGAAATGGCAAATGGCGGCACCTTGTTTTTAGATGAGGTTGGTAACTTATCATATGATATTCAAGCCGCTCTTTTGCGTACTGTGCAGGAGCGCAAGGTAAAGCGTATCGGCAGTACCAAAGAGATTGATTTGGATGTGCGCATTATTGTGGCAACCAACGAGAACCTGATGGACGGGATTCAGAAAGGAAAATTCCGCGAGGATTTGTACCACCGTTTCAATGAGTTCACCATCTACATGCCACCTCTGCGCGACAGGGGCAGCGATATTATGCTGATGGCCGAACATTTCTTAAGAATTGCTAACAAAGAACTGGGCCGCGATGTGCAATTCTTCTCTCCTGATGTAGAAGAAAGCTTTGTAAATTATCGTTGGACCGGTAACATCCGCGAGCTGAAAAACGTGATCAGACGCGCTACGCTGTTAACCGAAGGCGATACCGTGCAAGCCAAGGCATTGCCGTTAGAAATTTCTAACTATACCAAAATAGCGCCGATGATGGAGCATTCGCATGCTCATCATACAACAGAAACATCATCTGCACCTGTTAAGGAGCATCATAACCGCAGCGACCTGAAAAATGCAGCGCTTGAGGCTGAATATGATACCATATTGAAAGTACTACGCGAAGTTAATTTTAATAAAACCAAGGCTGCCGAGATTTTAAACATTGACCGCAAAACCTTATACAATAAAATGAAAGCCATTAATATCGGTAAGTAATTATGGCAGATGAGACTGAAAAAATAGACCCGGCCATGGGTTCATTAAAGCACGATATCAGGAACCAGCTTTCTAATATCGCGCTTTGCGCCGAACAGCTTAGGTTTGAGTTACCGGATCTTAATGAGGATATTACCTTTTATATAGACACGATTGCTGCTGGCTGCAAAAAAATAAACGAGCTACTCAAAAATACAGATTAACCTTTGTTGATAATTCAGCCGGGTGAAAATCAAACTTAAGCGGCTTGTAGCTGTATAAGTATTAATTCAATACGATATTTACGGGGGGAGAAAGGGTAACGGCGGGATGGCACACGCAAGGCTACATCAATACTTATGTCTATCTTTAACTACAGGCAGCGCAATAATATAATCCTCATCGCCATTGTGGTGCTGGCTTGTTTACTGCTATACTCATTAAGTTCACTTTTTAGTGCCATATTGGGAGCCATCGTGCTTTTCACCATTTTCAGGCCAGGTTATCTATATCTCACAGAGAAACGCAATTGGGGCAGGGCGGTTACAGCGCTCATGTTTATCCTGGTATCACTGGTGGTAATTGTAATCCCATTCCTGTCGCTCAGTTTTATGGTGATCGATAAAATTGCCAGTGTTCGCAACGACCCTTTTTTTATCGATCAGCTGGTATTAAAAGCCAATACATTTGCGGGGTCTACATTTAATCAGCCGCATTTGATTGATGATTTCATGAAGAAGGTGAGTGTCTATGCTACCGATCTATTCCCATCCATCATCAGCGGAGCGGCCAGTATTTTGTTAACCCTGTTGGTATTGTACTTCCTGCTGTATTTTATGCTCACCCAAATTCATGAGTTCGAAGCAGGGTTATTAAAATATGCTCCATTTCGCGAACAGCATGCATTAAAGTTTGCGGTTGCCTTGCGAAACGCTACGTACTCAAATGTGTTGGGTCAGGGTATTATTTCTATTGTACAAGGTTCATTGTTGGCTAACGGGTTCTGGATCGTAGGCATTCCCGATGCCTTATTCTGGGGAATTATCGGTGCCTTTATTTCATTTTTACCGGTTGTGGGCGCACCTACGCTTTCTATCCCCGCGGGTATATATCTTTTTATGCTGGGCGAAAATTGGAAAGCCATTGGCATATTGGTATATGGCCTCTTATTTATCGGCAATGTGGATAACGTACTGAGAATGATCATCAATAAACGCATAGCCAACACCCACCCCATAATTTCTATTATCGGGGCTTTTATTGGTATCCCGCTTTTTGGTATTTTAGGCCTGGTTTTCGGGCCGGTGTTGTTATCTTATTTCCTGTTGCTGGTTGAAATTTATGAAACCAACCGATTGGCCGCCGACCGGCTCGACCGGATAAAAACAGGCAACGATCTTTAGTGTTATTACACTAAGTTGTAGATTGCCGACGTTATAATACGCGTTTAAAGGCCGAAACCGGATAAATTTGCAGCCAACACAAACAAAAAGTCAACTTAAAAATTATAATACTATGAACGATAACTCAAAAACTATTTTGGCGCTGCTTGCAGGACTGGCAGCAGGGGCAGCATTAGGTATATTGTTTGCACCCGATAAAGGTGATGATACACGCGATAAACTTTCAGATTCATTGAAAGGCTTGAGCGATTCTATTAAAGAATCGGCAGGCAAAGAAATTGAGAACCTGCTTGGCTTAAAAGACAAGTTGGTTGATAACATCAAAACCAAAGTTAAAGGTGCTGAAGACGAGTACCAGGACGACCTGGAACACGCATAACATTCAACAAAAAGAATAATACGATCCCGGGTGTTTAATGCCCGGGATATATTTTAAATACAATGGAAGAACAAGTAAAGGAAAAACAACCACCCATTATGGAGCAGCTTACCGAGTACGCCGAAACGCGTATTAAGCTAACAAAATACAAGGTGATAGAAAAAAGTACATCAGTAGCTGCCGGTGTTGTTACCGACATGGCTATTGTGATAAGCCTTATTTTAACCTTTATGTTCGCCAGTTTTACACTTGCACTTTATTTGGCGGAAGTGCTGCATTCGTTCTGGAAAGGCTTTGGTATTGTTACCTTGATATACCTGTTTATCGGTATCATCGTAATGGTTGCCAGAGGAAGCTTCAAGAAGCCGATAGTAAATGCATTGATCAGAAAAATATTTAGCGAGAATTAAGATGGATATACCAGTTAGAACGATTAGTGACCTGCATGCCGAGATTATCCGTCTTGAAAAAGTAAAGCAACAGCAGGAAATGGATCTTAAACAAAGGTTTAATAGTCCGTCTAATATATTTGCTATTGTAAAAAGCATTTTCCACAAACCTGGCGATGCTAAAAACGGCATCCTTGACCAGGATCTGTTCGGCTTGTTATCCCGTGTGATACTGCCATTCACGTTAAACAAAACGCTATTTAAAGGTTCTGGGTTCTTAGTAAAAACCTTGGTTGGTTTGGTATCGCAAAAGGCATCAACCTATATCAGCGAAGATTCTGTAACCGGCGTTTGGGATAAAGCCAAGGGGCTTATTACCGGCTTGCTGAAGAAAAAAGATAAACCGGCAGAACCTGATTTTGCAAGAGCTGCACCAACTGCCTGATAGTCATTTCAATAATTTAGTCGCTCGCCAACGCTTAAAATTTTATTTTTGCACTTTATTATTCATAAGTGGGAAAAGATAAGTTAAAGCGTTTTGCTGAAATAGCAACCTTCGATAATGTGATTCAGCTGGATGCCGGCAAGCCATACAAAGGCAAATGGGCATCAGATTTCTTCAAAAACAATAACCCGGTTGTACTGGAACTGGCCTGCGGCAAAGGAGAATACACCGTTAACCTGGCACAGATGTTCCCCGATAAAAACTTTATCGGTATCGATTATAAAGGCAACCGGATATGGCGCGGCGCTAAAACCGCCATTGAAGAAGGCATCACCAACGTGGCCTTTTTACGCATCCAGATTGAGCTGATTGTTGAATATTTCGGTGAAAACGAGATAGACGAGATCTGGATTACTTTCCCAGACCCTCAACCACAAATTAGTCGCGAGAAAAAACGATTAACCTCTCCCCGTTTCTTAAATTACTACCGCCAGATATTACACCCCGGTGCATTCATCAACCTAAAAACGGATAACGACGGCCTGCACGAATACACAGTACAGGTAATCGCAGATCAGAATTTAAACCTTGTTGCCAAAACAGAAGATGTATACCACTCTGAGTTTTTAAATGAGGTGCTTTCTATCAAAACCTATTACGAGAAAAAGTACCTGAAGCACGATAAGAATATCAACTATTTGAAGTATTCGCTAACTTAGTGCTATATGGATGATCCTAATTTTTTCAATCACATTTACGAAGTCACCCGGCAAATTCCAGCTGGACGGGTAACTTCGTACGGTGCCATTGCCAAATTTTTAGGATCGCCTAATTACTCCCGCATGGTTGGCCGTGCTATGGGCGAATGCGGCAAAGCTAAGCCGCCTGTACCTTACTATCGGGTTGTTAACAGCACCGGCCATTTAACCGGCGATCCTTCTGGCGTGCACCGCAGAAAAGAACTGCTGGAAAGTGAAGGTGTTGAGGTAAAAGACGATAAAGTGAAGAACTTTAAAAAGGTATTTTGGGATCCGTCGAAAGAAGTTAATTACGAGTAACCCCTCCCAAACCCACCCCGAAGGAGAGGGCTTTAAGGATTCTTCTTTCGCTGCCGCAGGTTTTCAACCTGTGGCTATATTGAAGTAAGGTTTCTCCTTACGTAAGCCGAAGGCTTACCACATACGGGTCACATTTACACTATCGCTAAACTTGCGACAGCGATTGATTCTAAATGTACTCCAGCAACTCCACCCTATTCCCAAACGGATCTAAAAACGAAAACCGTTTTCGCCCTGCTATATCACGCTGCTTCTGAATTTCAACTCCGCTTTGTTGAAGATGAGTACGTGCTGCTTCCAGATCATTCACTTCGAAAGCAGTATGGCGAATGGTTATTGGATGCTCCACTTCTACCCCAATATGTAATTCAATATCCGGCAACTGAAACCAGATGCCTAGATCGTTCAGCTCAACCGGGCGGTATTTTTGTGGCAAGCCGATGACTTCGGTGTAAAACTTCCGGGCTTCTTCGAGGCGCTCTTCTGGTACGCAGATGTGGATATGGTCGGTACGTTTAAATGATATCATGGGTAAATAAAATGTTATTTAATAGCGTAATAGCATTGGCGTTTTACCCCTTGTTAGCGCAAGTGCAAGTTGCACCAATAGTAGTGTTCCCCTATAATAGGGGAAAGCATAGACAGTGCTATAGCACTAACGTTAATAAGGGGTATAACGAGTAATCGGTAATTTATCTTTTCAAAAAATCTTAACCAAAGATAGCCCATACATAACACCAAAAACAAGATTTTTCGCGAACATTGTAATTCATTAATTCACTCATTCTATCATTCAAAATTATATATCATGGCACAGTTAGTAGAAGAATTTAACGCCTACCGCGAAAAAATGAACGAGCGGATTATGGATACCGCCAACGTAAATATTAAACGCTTTTTTGCTTTAGATACCACCAGTTATGCCGACGGCGCGCTGGATGTAAAAACCAAAGAAATGCTGGGCCTGGTAGCATCAATGGTATTGCGTTGCGATGATTGCATCAAATATCACCTCGGCAAATGCCACGAAGCCGGTGTTAACAGTGCAGAAATGAATGAGATTTTTATGATTGCCAATTTGGTTGGCGGCTCTATTGTTATCCCGCATTATCGTCGCGCTGTGGAATATTGGGATGAGTTGAACGGGTTTCAGGGATAAAATATTCTCCTACGTAGAGACACAATATTTTGTGTCTCTTTTTTATGTCTCATTTTATAGGGTGTATAGACACAAAATATTGTGCCTATACGGCAAAAAAGAATCTGTGCTAATAAAATTAGTATATTGCATGCTCACAAACCTATTGAACAATGAGCCAATTAAAAGAACCGAAACGCTGTGCCTGGGCTGGCAACGATGAATTATATACCAAGTACCACGACGAAGAGTGGGGCAAAACCACGCACGATGATCATATATTATTTGAGTTTTTGCTGCTCGAAGGTGCACAAGCCGGATTAAGCTGGATCACCATTTTACGCCGACGCGAAAACTATCGTAAAGCCTTTGCCAATTTCGATGCCAAGAAAATTGCCGCTTTTGATGAGAAAGATGTAGAGCGTTTAATGAATGATGCAGGAATCATCCGCAACCGCTTAAAAGTTAATGCAGCCATTAAAAACGCGCAATTGTTCCTTGATCTTCAAAAAGAGTTTGGTTCGTTTGATAAATACCTGTACAGCTTTATGCCCGATGGTAAACCGATTGATAATTGTCCAACTTCGGGGATACCCGCAACAAGCGCCGAATCTGACGCGATTAGCAAGGATATGAAAAAACGCGGCTTCAAGTTTTTCGGGTCAACCATCTGTTATGCCCACATGCAAGCCACCGGTATGGTGAATGATCATTTGGCGAGTTGTGATTTTAGATAAACACTAATTGCACTAATTTTTTCGAATTACACGAATTAGCTTAGTGCCTTTTTTAATATTAGCTTTGTCGCTATAATTTTAAACCAATTGCACTTGCCGGGCGATTATCACATTCGTGTAATTCGTCTAATCGGTGTAATTCGTACTAATCAATATGAAAAAACTGTTTCTTCTGGATGGTATGGCCCTTATGTACCGGGCACATTTTGCGTTGAGCAAAAACCCGCGCTTTACCTCTTCGGGCATTAATACATCGGCTGTAATGGGTTTTACCAATACCTTGCTGGATGTGCTTAAAAAAGAAAAACCCACCCACATGGCTGTGGTTTTTGATACCGAGGCGCCTACCGAACGCCATACAGATTTTACAGCTTATAAAGCTCATCGCCAGGCCATGCCCGAAGATCTTTCGGCTGCTATGCCTTACGTGTTTAAGCTGATTTTGGGTTTTAATATCCCGGTAATTACTTCAGACGGTTACGAGGCCGATGACATTATTGGCACCCTTGCTAAAAAAGCAGAGAAGAAAGGTTACCAGGTTTATTGCATGACCCCCGATAAGGATTTTGCACAGCTGGTATCAGAAAATATATTCATCTACAAACCTGCCCGTATGGGTAACGACATGGAGATCCTGGGCGTTAAAGAGGTTTGTGAAAAATGGGAGATTGACGATGTTTGCAAGGTGATCGACATTCTCGGTTTATGGGGCGATGCGGTGGATAATATCCCCGGCATTCCCGGTATTGGAGAAAAAACTGCCAAATTGTTGATTAAGCAATACGGCTCGATGGAAAACATCATCGCCCACAGCCATGAATTAAAAGGCAAGCAACGCGAAAACGTAGAAAACTTTGCTGCGCAGGGCTTGCTTTCTAAAAAACTGGCGACTATTTTATTAGATGTTCCTGTTGAACTGGACGAGGCCGGCTTAGAAATGTGTGCGCCGAGTAAAGATCTTTTAGAACCCCTATTTGCCGAACTCGAATTCCGTACCCTTGGTCGCCGGGTATTTGGTGATGATTTCAGCATTACAGAAATTAAAGCCAGCGGCATACAAACAGATCTGTTTGGCAACCCAACAGCTACAGGCCGTACCACATTAACTGTTGACATTAGCGACATTGCTACCGATGATTTACCCGAAGCTGGTAAAAATATTACCAACGTAGAGCATACTTATCATTTGGTTGATGACTTCGAAAAACGTGCCGAACTGATCATGCTTTTAAAGCAGCAAAAAAGTATTTGTTTTGATACTGAAACCACCGGCACTGATGCGAACGTTTGCGAATTGGTGGGTTTTTCGTTCTCCACTAAACACGGCGAAGGCTGGTATGTGCCGGTGCCTGCCGATCAGAATGAAGCACATGCCATCGCATCAGAGTTTAAAGACCTGCTCGAAGATGAAACCATCGACAAGGTTGGCCAGAATATTAAGTACGATATTTTAATGCTGAAATGGTACGGCATTGATGTAAAAGGCAAATTGTTTGATACCATGATGGCGCACTACGTGCTCGACCCGGATACCCGCCATGGTATGGATATTTTGTCGGAGAACTATCTTGGTTATAAACCAGTATCCATTACCACGTTGATTGGCCCGAAAGGAAAAAACCAACTAAGTATGCGCGATGTGCCGATAGAGCAGATCAAAGAATACGCCGCCGAAGATGCAGATATTACCCTGCAGCTTAAAAACGTTTTCGAACCGAAGATAAAAGAGGTTGACGGCGAAAAGCTGATCCACGAAATAGAACACCCGTTGATTTACGTATTGGCCGATATGGAATTTGAAGGTGTGCGTATCGACGAGCCCACGCTGCGCGAATTCTCAAAAGACCTGGAACAAGACCTGGTTCGCTTAGAAAAAGTTGTTTATGAAAAAGCCGGTGTTCGCTTCAATATTTCATCACCCAAACAACTGGGCGAAGTATTGTTCGAAAAACTGATGCTCGACCCGAAAGCTAAAAAAACCAAGACAGGCCAATACCAAACCGGCGAGGATGTTTTATTAGCCTTAGCCAACAAGAGCGATATTGTGCGAGATATCCTTGATTTTCGCCAGCTACAGAAATTGAAATCAACGTATGTTGATGCATTGCCAGAGCTGATTAACCCTAAAAGCGGTCGACTGCATACATCCTACAATCAGGCTGTGGCTGCAACTGGTCGCCTAAGTTCTAATAACCCGAACTTACAAAATATACCCATCCGTACAGAGCGTGGACGCGAGGTGCGCAAGGCATTTATCCCACGTGATAGCGACCACCGCATTATCTCTGCGGATTATTCGCAGATAGAACTGCGCCTGATTGCCGAGATAAGTAAAGATGAAAACATGCTCGATGCTTTTACCAAAGGTCTGGATATTCACACTGCTACCGCGGCTAACGTTTATGGCGTTGCTTTAGATGCTGTGGATAGCACTATGCGCCGTAATGCCAAGGCGGTAAATTTTGGTATTATTTACGGTCAATCGGCTTTTGGTTTATCGCAAAGTCTGGGCATCCCGCGGAAGGAAGCCGCTGAAATGATTGAGCAGTATTTCGCACAATACTCGGGCATTAAAAGCTACATGAGCGATACCATGAACTTTGCCCGTGAAAACGGTTACGTGCAAACCCTGATGGGCCGCCGCCGTTATCTGCGCGATATTAATTCGGCTAACCAAACCGTGCGCAGCTTTGCCGAGCGAAATGCCATTAATGCCCCGATCCAGGGTTCGGCTGCCGATATGATCAAGATTGCCATGATCAATATTCATCGCGAACTGAAAGCACAAAAACTAGATGCCCGCATGACCATGCAGGTGCATGATGAGTTGGTTTTTGATGTGCCCCAAAACGAGGTTGACGTGGTAAAACCAATTATTGAACACCACATGAAAACTGCTATAAAAACAGGTGTACCTATTGTTGTAGAAATTGGCACGGGCTTAAACTGGCTCGAAGCGCACTAATAAAATAATCGCTGCGTAAACAAACAGAATAGCACTATTTGTGGTTGTGTTTTGGGTAAATGTTTTTTACCTTGAGACCAATATAACCATAATGAGAGTTTACCATCTGAGTGCCGAATGCTATCCCGTTGCCAAAGTAGGCGGGCTGGCAGATGTTGTTGGCGCTTTACCCAAATACCAGAACCAGGCGGGGCTAAATGCCGCGGTTGTGCTCCCCTATTATAATCGCAAATTTGTTCGCGAGCACCAGTTTGATGTGGTGTTTCAGGCATCCAATTTATTGAGTACCCGCCGTTATGAATTTGAGATTTTAAAGGAGCGCGATAATACGTTGGGTTTCGAACTATACCTGGTACATATCCCGGGATTGATTGACCGCGAAGAAGTATACAGTTACCCCGATGAGCGCGAACAATTCATCGCCTACCAATTGGCGTTTTTAGATTGGATCAACTGGTCGCAGCAATCGCCGGATATTATTCATTGTCATGATCATCATGCGGGCTTAATCCCCTTCCTGCTGCAGCACTCTGCGCTTTATAAACGAATTGCTAAAACACCGGTTGTGTTTACTATCCACAATGGCCAGTACCACGGCGCTTTTGGCTGGGACAGGGTTACCTTGCTGCCGGAGATAGATATGATGGCTGCTGGGCTGTTAGAGTGGAACGGCGGTTAAGTGTTGCTCTAAGTATACTACAGTATCGCCAAGCTATCTTAACGAGTTAACGATACAGAGCAATGGGCTCGAATATTTATTCTACCTTGAAAACTGGAAAGGCACCGGCATCATCAACGGTATCGACACCGATGTATGGAACCCCGAAAAGGATGCCATGATTGCCGCATCATTCTCAGCAAAAAAGCCGGCAGGTAAAGCCAAAAACAAACAGGCGTTATGCGATCGCTCTAACCTCGATATTAATAAACCATTAGTCTCTTTTATCGGCAGATTGGTAACCGAAAAAGGTGCCGACCTGATAGCAGATGCAATAGCCAAAAGCATTGTAGAATTGGACGGCCAAGTAAACTTCCTGGTACTGGGTACCGGCGATGTTACCACGCAAAATGAATTGAAAGCTGTTGCCGAACGTTTTCCGCAGAACTGCCAGGTTTATATTGGCTATGATGAAGAGCTTTCGCATCTGATTTATGCCGGGTCTGATTTTCTGCTGATGCCATCACGGGTTGAACCTTGCGGGCTGAACCAGCTGTATGCTCTACGCTACGGAACCGTACCCATTGTACGCAGCACAGGGGGCTTAAAAGATACTGTAATTGATTTTGGCGACGAGGGAGGTTACGGCATCCGCTTTAACCAGGCTAGTGTTGATGATATATGCTATTCTATCGGCAGGGCATTATCACTTTATCAGAACACTGCGCAATTACAATTGTTACGTAAACGAATGATGGCGCTCGATTTCTCCTGGAACCAGTCAGCCGGTCAATATATACAACTATACCAAAGTTTAACATCAAAGTTATGATATCCAAAGTAATAAGCATTGTACTCGGTGGCGGGCAGGGAAGCCGCCTTTATCCATTAACGGCTACACGTTCTAAACCGGCCGTTCCCATCGCCGGGAAATACCGTTTGGTTGATATTCCCATCTCCAACTGCTTGCATTCGGGTATCGACCGTATATTCGTTTTAACACAGTTTAACTCGGCGTCGCTTAACAAACACATTAAAAACACCTATCACTTCAGCAGCTTCAGCGAGGCTTTTGTTGATATTTTAGCAGCAGAGCAAACGCCATCGAGCGGGGGCTGGTTTCAGGGTACGGCGGATGCGGTACGCCAGAGCTTACACCACCTTACCGTGCATGAATTTGAATATGTGCTGATCCTTTCGGGTGATCAACTCTACCAGATGGATTTTGAGGAAATGATCGCCGAGCATATTAAGCAAGGTGCTGATATTACTTTGGCCACTATACCGGTGCATGCCAATGATGTACCCGGCTTTGGTATTTTAAAAACTGACGAAGAGAATAACGTTACCTCATTTATAGAAAAACCGAAGACCAACTTTGAGAGCTGGGCATCAGAAGTAAGTGATGAAATGGCCGCACAGGGACGTGTTTACCTGGCATCGATGGGTATTTACCTGTTCAACAAAAAAGCGCTGTATGATTTGCTGGATGGTAACGAGCACCCTGACTTTGGTAAGGATATCATCCCGCAATCTATCAACACCCATAAAATGATTAGTTACCAGTTTGAAGGCTACTGGACTGATATTGGTACCATCCCATCCTTCTTCGAAGCCAACCTGGGTTTAACAGATGATATCCCGCAGTTTAACCTGTTCGACAAGAATTATATTTATACCCGCGCACGGATGCTGCCGCCATCAAAAATATCGGGCACGCATCTCGACAAGACGATCATTTCAGATGGTTGCATCATCAACGCCAGCCGGTTGAGCCGTTGTATTATCGGTATTCGTACCCGTATTGGGGTTGATACGGTAATTGAGAACTGTTATGTAATGGGTGGCGATAATTACCAAACACTGGAGCAGATTGAAGAATCGCGTATTACAAATAAGCCTATTATGGGTATTGGCGACAGGTGCACAATCAAAAATGCCATTATAGATAAAAACTGTTATATCGGCAATGATGTAAAAATTAATTGTGGCCCTAACAAGATCGAGGACGGCGATTATGATACTTATACTTGCCAGGACGGTATTGTTGTAATTAAGAAAAGAGCGGTAATACCAAACGGCACAGTCATATAATCAAAACAAGTTTAGTGCTTATCTGTAGTTTATATAACAAATGGAATAATCACTAATAAATAATGTTATGAAAAAATTATTGTGTGTAATTGCCTTAGCAGCAATATGTTCGGGCAGCGTATTTGCCCATTCAACGGTACCGGTTAGCAACGCGAAAACAACCCTTGCGGCCGATACAGTTAAGAAAAAGACCAAGACTAAAGACAGTAAAACAAAGACTAAGACAAAAACCAAGAAAGACACTACAGCAACCAAAATGTAAGTCGATCTTGATTAATAAAAAAAGCGCCCAGGGTTATCCTGGGCGCTTTTTTTATGTGGTGAAATCTTTTTATTACAAATCAACAGAACCACCAATTTCTGGCAGTTGAATGTTAATACCTGCTTTAATAAATTTAGCGCGCGCTTCTTCTTTATCTAATTTAATAGGAGGAAAAGTATCGTAGTGTACACCGATAACATTCTGGCAGTTTACAAAACCGGCAGCTTTAATGGCATCATCAACACCCATGGTGTAGTTATCGCCAACTGGTAAAATAGCCCAGTTAATATTATCATCGGCCAATAACTTCATGTCATAAGTTAAAGCGGTATCGCCGGCGAAGTAAATGTTTTTGCCCTCGTTGGTATAAATTACAAAACCGGCAGGGTTACCACCGTAGCTGCCATCTGGCATACTGCTGGAGTGGATGGCGTTAACCATTTTAACACGCCCGAATTCAAATTTAAAGCTGCCGCCAATGTTCATGCCGTGAGAATTATCAATTCCCTGTGCGCCTAACCAGCCTGAAATCTCGGCAATACAAATTACTTTGGCACCGCTGTTTTTCTGAATCGCAGCCAAATCGGCCATATGGTCGCCGTGGCCATGGCTCAGCAAAATATAGTCTGGCTTCAGGTTGTTAATATTGATATGTTTGGCCAGTTCGTTAGGGGTAATAAACGGATCAAACAATAGTTTTTTGCCACCGGTTTCTAATTCAACCGTTGCATGTCCATAAAAAGTAATTTTCATAAGTAGATATTTGTTTAAGATTTTATTTGCCGAACATACCGCCCAGGCCGCCGAACATTTCTTTGGTCATGGCTGCCATTTCGCTTTGGCTAATGTTGTCGGCTTGTTCCATAGCCTTGTTCAAAGCTACTAACAAAAGTTCTTCCAGTTCTTCACGGTCAGCTTCTTTGTAGAAATCGTCATCAATACTAACCGATTGTACAATTTTATTGGCGTTAGCTACTACTGTTATTTTACCGCCTTCGGCAGTGCCGGTTACGGTTATCGCATCAAGGCGTTTTTTAGCTTCTCCTGCTTTTTGTTGTGCTTCAAATAGTTTATCAAACATGGGCTTGCTTATTAATGATAAATTTGGTGTATTAGGTTAACTTATTGATTAAGTTAAGATTAATATTACAAATAAAAGAAAATGTTGTTGGCCAATTTAATGTGCTATTTTACCATTATTGGTCTTCGGCCGTATCGCCATTACCACTGTAGGCACCCTTGCGTACAACAGGCATACCAGTCATTTTAAACAGATCATCAAGGTGCAGCAAGCTGCCGTTTACCACGTTGCCAAGCAGCACAATGGTGATATCGCTTTTCATGTCGCGCAAAAATATATGGCGGAAACCATGCCACCAGCCGGTGTGATAAACTACCTTCTCGTTAGGCCCTTCAAACAAACGCCAGCCATAGCCGTAGTTAAAGTGGCCGCGTATCATTGGGTTGCGGTCTGTATAGGCCGAATCTTGTGTGGCTGCTGATATTAATCGGTTGGCGCGCATAGCGCGGTCGAATAAAAACAAATCGCTCACGGTGCTGTAAATGCCTTTGTCGCCAACCGGGCCATCCAAAAAGTTTTGTGCTACCGAATATTTCCAGCTGTTGCGGTCGTGGCCCACAACATCAACAGGTATTTTCTCATAAGTGGCTTTTGAATATACATCGGTATGTGCCATGCCCGCTGGTTTAAAGATGTTCTCTTTCATAAACTGCGCATAAGGCATGCCGCTTACTTTTTCTATGATAGAACCCAGAACCATAAAGTTTGAGTTGTTATATAAGAATCGCACATTCGGCTTGTTGAATGGTGCCGGTTTGTATTGGGCTATCATATCCATAGCCTGCTGGTTGGTTACACCTTTATGCTGATCGCGGTGCTCGCTGCGGAATACGCCGTCAATAAAATAAACATAGTTCATCATACCAGAGCGGTGGGTAAGCAACAATCGAATGGTTATACCGGCATACGGGAAGTTCGGGAAGAAATCGCGCACATCCTGATCGAGCTTTAATTTCCCGCGTTCCATCAACATTAAAATAGCTGTCGAGGTCATGGTTTTTGACACCGACGCCAGCTCAAAACGGGAGTTCATCTTTAAACTATCCCTTGTTAAGTGGTTTGCCCAGCCGAAAGCATTTTCATAAATAATCTTCCCCTTTTTGGCTACCAGCACATTGCCGTTAAAGCCGCTTACCTGGTGCAGGTGCTTCATAAAAGCGTCTATTTGCGGATCAGCCTTTTTAGGGTCGTATTGCAATAGTTTTTGGGTGTCGAGCGGTGCGGTATTAATTGCCGCCGCGGGGGGCGTTGTGGCGTTGTGTTGTTTTGAAGTACAAGATGCTAACAGAATAACAGAACAAATGGCCGAAATAAACTTGAAGGGTACTAAACTCATTGGGGATAAAATACTATCGCTTTAATTAATGCGAAAGTCAGAAATTATACAGGAGTTAAAAAGGAAAGTTTTAAATATTTTATTTAAAACGACAAATCTTTTACGGGAGTAAGCCCGATTACGAGATTCTTTATTCGGGAATAACATTTATTTATATGGAAATGAATGAATTAAAACATGAGCCTATGTTAAATTTCTACTTAAAAATGTAAGAATTAGAAATTAATACCCAATTAACTTTAAAAGATTATTAACCAAAGGTGAAAACAATCGTTCAAATTAAAAAAATATAATAAAAGTAAATTAAAGGTGAAATTATTGCAATTTCACTGGTATTTTTTTGAGAAAAATAAAACCAATTGCCGTAATTAGTGTTATTATAGCAATATCATTACAGGTTCTAACAATAATGTTTAAAGAGCCTGATACCACCACGTCTACAGCGAGTGTGCCGGCAAGGATTTTTTTCCGGGCATAAGGCAAACAATCTCTCAAATACTTTTACAACAACCTTGCACAATGCATTGTGCACTTACCTGATATCGCATATAGTTAATCCAATATTTAATATTAAAAACTGTGAAAAAAACATGCCGTTCCTTATTCCTTATTTTTTTAACAATAATTTGTTTTCATCAGCGGGCATTGGCTCAATATGGCGATACCGGCGGCTATAATAACGCAGGTTCTGTTTCGGGCCAGGTTTTGGTTGGCTCGCAAGGTTTTGGGCTCGAAGGTCGCTATGGTATTACCGAAAGCCTGTCGGGCCGCCTGGGCGGTAATTTTTTGCCTGCAACTGCTAATAACGTATTTAAGATTGGCGGGTTTAATTCAACAACAACTCTTTCGGCCAAATTCTACAACGTGCATTTACTGGCCGATTATACACCCAGCGCAAATTATCAATGGTTCCGTATTGTTGGTGGCGCCGCCTATTTATATAAAGCGCAGGGAAATGTAGGCGTTTTACCTGTAGGGAACTATCATGTGGCTAATTATAGTATTAGTAGTGCCGAGCTGGGTACTTTAAAAATCGATGTGAGCTGGAAAGGTGTTGCTCCTTACCTTGGGTTGGGTTTCTTTAACTGTTTCCCATCAAATATATTTAATATGAACCTTGATTTTGGCACTTATTATCTTAATCAACCAAAGTCAACTATTGTTGGTACTAAGCTTTTATCAGATAATTATAAACTGGAACCACAGATAGACAGTAATTTAAAATCCTATCGCTGGTTACCGGTGCTGCAAGTGAACTTTAACTTCAGAATACAATAACAGACGCACATCTTTTATATATGAAAAAAATATTTACTCCAGCTATAGCCATCTTTAGCCTAGCTGCAATTTTGTCGCTATTTATATATGCTTGTACAAAGCCAACACAAGGGATCGATTTAATTGTAAAAACAGATGCGCTATCTAAGTCGCCAACCCTTATACAATATACTAATGCTAACCCTGCCGGTACAACTTTGCCGGCAAGTATGTCTGTTACTGTAACCGACCCGCTTGGGGTGGTACAGACAGATGATGGTAATACCAAAACATTTACCGCCTTTAACGGATTTTTGCCGCTAAGTTTGAGCCGATTTTCATCCCCCTCTGTAAAAACTCCGGTTTCGTTTACTATAGCAGCAGCGCCAACCGGTTTTATACCGGTTATAAATACCATAAACATTACCAGCGATACGGCTAAAACAGTAACCGTAGTACCACTAATAGAGTATGCACATCCGGCCGGCGGCACTGCTGCGCTTCAAAAAAGCACTGTTTTAACAGGTGGTACCGCCCCCTTAACATCGCTTCCACTACCAGCAAACGGAACAACAGAGGCCAGTACGGTTACAATTCCGGCGGGTACGCAGATGAAAGATAAAAATGGCGCTGTAATTAATGCAACAACATTATCATCTAAAATTGTATACCTGGGCACTACCGCATCTGCTTCTTATAATGCATTTCCAGGCGGGTTTAATCCTAAAAATGTAATCGGGCCCGATGGCAGCGCTATTACCGGCGGTGTAACCTTTATTACTGCCGGGTATATTTCTATGGACCTGCTTGCCAATACCACCGCAGTTAAGAGTTTTTCGAAACCGATAATCGTGAATATGGAAATTAATCCCCAGTTAATTAACCCGTTAACGGGTGATAAAGTTAAAGTGGGTGATGTAATACCCGTGTGGAGCTATGATGAAACTGTTGGCCAGTGGAAATATGAAAGCACAACTGCTGTAATTAAAAATACAGATGGCAACCTGGCCGCTAATATGTCGGTTACCCATTTAACCGGTTGGAGCCTCGATTGGTATAGCATCGCTTGCAGCAGCAGCCTGGCGGTTTCGGTTAGTATACCCGGCCTTACAGGAACCCTTGATGATTATGTGTTGTTTTTGGCTTCAGCCAATGAACAATACCTCGGCGGGTTGTTTTTAAATGGTTCATGGTCAAATACCGTAAGTTTATCCAACGGCTTTAAGGGCACAATAACCAACCTGCCATCGAACCTCGGAAGTGTTAAAGTGGTTGTTTATGCAAAAAAGGGCGATGCAACATCCAAAATGTTCGAATCTCCTTTGTTTAGTCCTTGCAGTAAAGGGTCCATATCGGTCTCTTTCCCTTCGCCCGTATTGCCAGAACTGATAAAAACCCATATTACTACTATCGCCAAATGTAAAACCCAGCAGGTGGTTGCTTATCCAACGGCCTGGATTAACATAACAGATGTTACAGCCGCTTCAATAAGTAGCGTATACATGGTTAACGGGGTTGTAGATGTGAAATTGATTAGTGGCCATAGCTATACAATCAGTACTTCATATAATGGTAAAAACTTTGCATCCGGTTCTTTTAAAATAGACAAAACAACAAATAACGCCATCCCGGCCGGCACGGGTTTATCGGGTACAGTGGTATATGACTCTGCAACCCAGGTTTTAAATGTGAATGCCGGCTTTACTTTGAGTACCTGCGGGTAAACGCTTCCAGTTAGTAATTATAACAAGCCGGGGCGAGTGATTTTTCCCCGGCTTTTTTGTGGGTTTGCGAGGTTTGAAGTGGATACCGGCCATGTGCCTAATGCCTGCAGGCGTATAAGCGGAAAGCCCGCCCGGCGATAGACGGGAACGCCATTAAATTATAAATGAACATTCTCCCTCAAAATCGTTACTAAAAACTCTTAATTCTTCCCCCTTGGCTCTTGGCTCAAAAACTATAACTTTGCCCCTGCAAAAATCTATCAATCATGAGTTTCAGAATTGAACACGATACCATGGGCGAGGTACAAGTACCT
>CAHJXH010000074.1 GCA_903644075.1 Sphingobacteriaceae bacterium
GTTGGTCGATCCGTTTAAGCCCTGCTCTTCACCAGCGACCGTCATAAAAATAATAGTAGCCGGGAATGATTGTTTAGCCATTACCCTGGCGATTTCCATAGAAACTGCGGTACCCGAAGCATCATCAACTGCACCCGGCGCAACAGATTTAGCATCCATGATATCATTTACCCGCGAATCGTAATGGCCCGATACCATGTAAATACGTTTATCGTTAGGGTCGGTACCCTTTAGTATGGCTAATACGTTTTTGAGAACAGTAGGTTTATCAATCCGCCCACCGGCAGGCTGGGTAAAGGTATCAAACTCTACATGCATACGTCCGCCAGATGCTTTGGCATATTGTTCCATTTCTGCCTTAATCCAGTTACGGGCAGCACCTATTCCTTCGGTTTTGCTGGTCGTATCGCTTAGGGTGTGGCGGGTTTTAAAACTTACCAGCTTGCGCACAATGGTTTCTATATCTTTTGATGATACCTCATCAACCATTTGCTCAATTTTGGCATCCTGCCTGATGGTGGTAGTTTGGCCGAAAGCCGGTGCAGCAAAAAGTAAAGGGAGTAAAAATTTACACTTCATAGTTTAAGGGAGTTAGTACTGCAATGTAGCACTATAAAGCGTTTAGAAACAAGAAGCCAGATACAGGAAACAAGATTTTTACTTTGGTCGATAGCTGTACAATTTTTGTATCTATATTTCGGCATGAAAATTTTGGTTACAGGCTCGGCCGGGCAATTAGGTTCTGTTACTGTTAAACATTTAAGAGAACACAACCATGAGGTAACCGGAGCCGACATTATCAGCTCTGCTACGACCGATCTGCTGCTTGATATTAAGGACAAGCAAGCTGTTTTAGGGGCAACCCTGGGTTACGATTGTATTATACACATGGCGGCTATCCATGGCAAACATTATGAACTTGGCTATCCCCGCGAACCATTTATCGATACCAATATTTATGGCACGCTTCATTTACTGAATGCCTGCATTGCCAACGGTATCCAAAAGTTTTTATACATCAGCACTACGTCTATTTACGGCAAGGCAATGGTTGATGAAAACCAGGCCGTTTGGGTTACCGAACAACTGCAGGAACAGCCGCGCGACATTTACGATATTACCAAGCAAACGGCAGAACAGCTTTGCAAAGATTACTTTTATAAGGAAGGCCTGCAGACTTCCGTGTACAGAGTTGGCCGCTTTTTGCCCGAGGATGACAACCTGAAAGCCAATCACCGTTTATACCGCGGGCTGGATGAGAGAGACGGCGCCGAAGCGCTGCGATTAGCATTAGCAAATACTTTCAATGGTTTTGAGATCTTTAATATTACCAGCGGATCGCCATTTACCGAAGATGAACTTGCACTGTTAAAACATTCTCCGATTGAGGTAATTAGAAATCACTACCCCAATATTGAGCAGATATACAAAGCGAAGAACTGGACACTACCCGAAAGCATCGACAGGGTATACGTATCTGATAAAGCAAAGAAATACTTCGGGTATACGCCAAAGTATACTTTTGAGTATCTACTTCAGCATTGATAATTAAAAGCAAACAACTATACACGTCATTGCGAGGAACGAAGCAATCGCGAACTATACGGAGCCTATCAGTAGGTCGGGGATTGCTTCATTCCTCGCAACGATGCGTGAGATTCCTGCCACTGTCTTACTCTTCACTAACTTCCAAAATATTCCCCGGCTGCTTAAAATTAGTGCGTACAAACCGGCACCAATCGCAATCGGCTTTGCCACAGCCGGTGCTAAACTCGTGGTTCATGATCTTTTGGTATACCTCTTTAATCTGGTTACTTACCAGCATCAGATCGTTAGGGTTAATTACAAATTTTTCCTGGTAGTACTCGCCTTCATTAACAGGCTCTATAAAATCAAACACCGCACTTACGGCATACCAGTCGTTGGTGCGGTCGTTATCTACCAATAATTTATAAAATACAGCCTGACGCCAGTAATCGCCACCATTTGGGTTATCAGGATCGGGGCGTGCCAGTTTTTCTTTGGCGTATTTAACTTTACCTGTTTTATAGTCAACCACGGTAACCTGGTTGCCGTTAAACTCAATTTTATCAAGGTTACCTTTTACCGGCACGCCTTCAATAGCTAAATTTTTAATGCTACGCTCGGTAACGGCCACTTTGTTCCAAATGGGTACATGCAGCTCGTAGTAGGGTGGCAATATCTTTTCGCCATAGCTTAGGCGAAGTTTAAACTCATCCTGCGAAAACAGGTCGCTGTTACGATACATAAACCAGCGGAACTCACGCAGGAAATCATCAACCGGGCCAAACTGGTCATTATTATCTTTCAGTTTTCTGAACACCCTGTTAAGCGCATAATGTACTGCCGAACCAAACGCAGCGGCGGCACTTAAACCCGATGGAACCCGGATCAAATTCTGGAAATAAAACTTCAGCGGGCAATCCAGGTAACTGTTTAAATGCGAAACCGAGAGCGTATAATTTTGCAGCAATACATTGATATAAGTACTGTCGATTAGATCTAACACCGGCTTATCATCCTCATTAAACTGGGTGGCCATATAAGTAAGCAGCGCATCGGCACTCACCTGCGGACGCTGAACGGTTAGATGTGTTTCGGCCAATATTTCGCCTACAAATTGTGAAGCTTCTAAAGGTTTACCTTTTCTGTCTTCTGCCGGATAAGAGATAAACAAGTGTTGCTTAGCCCGGGTAACTGCTACATAAAACAATCGACGAGATTCTTCACGTTGAGCTGAATCATCTGTCGCAGCTTGGATCAACGTATCTGGATAGCTGTAACCCATATTACGTCCTTTGGTATCCCAAACTTTTTTATTACAACCGATCAGGAAAACATACTCAAACTCCAGGCCTTTTGAACCGTGTGCGGTGAGGAAGTTGATGCCGCTTTCGGAATAGATCACCTGGTTCAGATCAAGCCTGATATTATTCCGTTTCATCAGATCGATGGTGGCAATTATATTTTTGAGGCGGGTATCTGCATTTTTGCGGTGCTCATCTTTAATAAAGTTGAACAGGTTGGTGAGCACTTCCA
This sequence comes from Sphingobacteriaceae bacterium, assembly GCA_903644075.1. Taxonomy (GTDB): domain Bacteria; phylum Bacteroidota; class Bacteroidia; order Sphingobacteriales; family Sphingobacteriaceae; genus Mucilaginibacter. The sequence goes on from CAHJXH010000074.1 coordinate 3,061, forward strand.
TATGCCAACCCTTGTCGGGCTGTTTCATGATATAGGCCAGGATACCCAATTTGGTAATTACCTGCTGAAAAAACTGCTGTAGACTTAAACTTGCCGAGGCTTTCAATAAATCTTCAATGTCATTAACCAGTTGCTTCATTTCTGTTTCCAGAATTGTATCAAACAAACCGGGCTGGCGGGCAACACTGATTTCGCTGATGTAGCGGCGAATGGAGGTTTTCTCCCCCTTCTCCCAGGTACTGTAATTTACTTTCGATACCTCGATACTGGCACGCGCTACATCAACGGGTTTTATGTTGAAGAAATCGTAGTGCATAATTTCGAACAGCAGATCATCGCCACTGTAAGGCGAATCAAATTCAGCTGCGAGATAGCGTAATATGTTGATGATCTTTTCGCCGAAGGGCAGGGTTAGTATATCAATTTTCCGTTTAGTATTAACGGCAATCTTCTGCATATCCAGGTAGTGGATCAACTCCTCGGCCTGGTTATGGTTACGGTAGATGACGGCTATTTCGCCCGCCTCTACACCCTGTTTTATTAATTTTTCGATCTGGTTACCCACATCAACCAGTTCATGATCAATGTTATCATATTCGCGGATCTCCGGCTCGGCAGCTATTTTATCGAAGCGGGGATGTGAGGCAATCAGGTTTTTATTGAGATTTAGCTGACGGGTTAACCTTTCCTGGTTATTATCGATAAGTACTTTCGATATATCCAGAATGGCCTGGTTAGAGCGGTAGTTATTTTTTAGCACCACGGTGTGCAGCACATTCGTATAATCATTGGCGAAGTCCAGAATATTTTTCATGTTGGCACCCTGGAAACGGTAAACCGATTGATCATCATCGCCCACAACAAACACGTTGGGCGTGTCCCAATAGCTGAGCAGGTGTTTCAGCAATTCATTTTGTGAGCCGCTGGTATCCTGAAACTCATCAACCAGTATATATTGGTACCGCTCCTGGTAACGGCGCAGCAGATCTTCATTTTCGCGGAAAGCACGCAGTACCCAGATGATCATGTCGTCATAATCATAGCGGTTTTGCAGCTTCATTTTGGCTTCGAAATTCTTGTACTCGGCCACGGCGGCCAGCAGCTTTTTCATCACCTCGTGGGCAGCATCAATATCTTTTTGTTTGAGGTCGCCTTTTTGGATGCCACGGGCAGCGTTAGCTTTTTTGTAGATAAACTCTTCGCGATTGGGCAGATCTTCTAAATATCCATTCACCGCTTTCTCAATCATCACAGAATCCCAGTTCTCGTTTTTCATGGTCGAGAATAACCTCTTCAGGCGTGGGGCTTCGTAGTAAATGTCGCCGGTAAAGCGTTTCAGCAAATGGTCGTTAGAGAACTCGTCTACTAATTCACGGAACAACATGGCCGATTCCAGATCGGTTAATGGCTCTAGGGTCAGCTTGCCGAAATAATCCAAATTCTCCTGGATCACCTCATTACAAAAAGCGTGGAAAGTATAAATGCCAATGCGATATGCATCCGGACCAATAAATTCGAACAGCCTTTTGCGCATGGCAACAGCACCGGCATCGGTATAGGTTAAGCACAATATCTCATCAGGGCGGGCATCGGTATCTAATAAAATTTTACCAATACGTGCTGCCAAAATTTGCGTTTTACCCGTACCCGGGCCAGCTACCACCATCACAGGGCCGTCTATTTTGTTAACGGCCGCCAGTTGTTCTTCATTTAGTCCCGAGATGATCTCCTGAAACTTAGCGTTATATCTATCTGCCAGTGTTTGATTCATGAAGTTTAAAGTTACAAAAAGGTTGTAGGTTGAACGTATTAGGTTTACGTTATGACAAAATTATTAGGTGTTCCGTTTTTTTGAAGCGGAACACTTTGGAACACCCGGAACACCATCGAAAAATAATAAAGTTGGTGTTTTTAATAGCTTGAAGGCGGTTTTTGTTAAAAACCACAAAATGACTTAAAAGTCCGGAACACCCTGTTTTTTTGTATCGTCCTGAAAATAGTTACACTTAATGCTTAACTGTCATTCAGAGCGATAGCGAAGAATCTTCTACGATTAAATGGTTCCCGACATACAAGTTGAATACTTTGCATAATGCAGAAGATTCTTCGCTATCGCTCTGAATGACAAATTTGATAAGTCTTCAAGTCTTGTTTCTTATCTCTTTCCTCTCTCTTACCTCATCACAATCCCCATACCATTGGTAAAATACAAATTCACGCTCACAGGCAGCTTACCCGAGGCTTTAATTTGTTTGGTAATTACTTTGGTGGCGGCCAGTTGCATAAAATCATCTTTCTGATAACCTACAAGTAAGGCACCCGCTTTTTCGATACCGGGCAGGCCGGCTATAGTGTATGGGTTCGCAAATACGCTGATCACCGTATTCGGCAAACTGGCTAACTGGGCAATCATCAATTTTACATTGCTGGTATAATCTAGCTTACTGGCAGGGCGAGGGCGCATATCGTGTATGCCGATGATAATCTGGTCGAAACCTTTTAATCCCTGCAGCATCGCATTCATATCCGCAACCGACATATCTTTGGGGATATAAAACGGCATGCTGTTGGAAAAATAATGACCCAATGCCTGCTGATAAGGTGTTAATTCGTTTACGCCAATGCTAATTAAAGCTGTACGCTTATTCACATCCAGCTTTTCAATTAAGCTATCACCTTTTAACAGGGTTACTGCGGCATCGCCCAATTGTTGTACTAATGCTTTGGCCGGGGCATTGTTAATATCATCGCTTAGGTTGGTGGTGTTTACGGGTTGATAATGGTTTAACCCCACCCAATATTTGGCAGCTAAAACTTTTTTCACGCGGGCCATAAACTCGTCTTTGGTGAGTTCATCGTTACGCATGGCCTTGCGAATCATTTTGATGGCCCGTTTCGAATCTTCCGACAGTTCCAAAATATCATTACCGGCCAAAAATGCGCGTACATCGGCTTCCCCGTTAGGGAAAAATTTGGTTACGCCTTTCATTTCCATAGCATCTGAAACTACGAGCCCTTTAAAACCCAGCGAATCTTTCAGTATCCCGGTAATAATAGGGCGAGATAAAGTTGAAGGCAGTTTTGCCGTGGTATCCAGCGCGGGGATATTCATATGCGCAATCATTACACCACTGATACCTGCTTTGATGGCTTCGCGGAAAGGATATTCTTCTAACGAATCCAGCCGTTCGCGACTGAAGGGCAATTGGGGTAAATCCTGGTGAGAATCTACATTGGTATCGCCATGGCCGGGGAAGTGTTTGGCAGTAGTGAGCAGGCCACCGCTTTGCATGCCTTGCATGTAAGCTATCCCTTTTTCGGCCACATTATATTTATTATCGCCGAATGATCGATAGTTAATTACCGGGTTATCGGGATTATTGTTCACATCCATATCGGGCGCAAAGTTCATTTGTGCGCCAATGCGTTTAAACTGTGCTGCAACTTCCTGCCCCATTTTGTAGATGAGCTTATTATCCTGTATGGCGCCTAGTGTCATCTGGTAAGGAAAAGCAATCGTCGAATCGAGGCGCATGCCTAAACCCCATTCGCCATCCATGGCAATCAATAAGGGTACATGTGCCAGCTTTTGGTAAGTATTCACCAAATCAGCTTGTCGACCGGGGCCTCCCTGAAAGAAAACCAAACCGCCAACCTGCTGATCTTTTATTACCTGCCCAACAGAATCGGCATAAGCTTGCCCCTTATTGGTGTGCGCTCGAACGAAGAGCAATTGTGCCACCCGCCGTCTCTTAGTTAGTTTTTTATAAACCGAATCGACCCAATGGTTTTGATCGGCCAGCGAACCAATAAACGGCTGTTGCTGGGCTGATACACCAAGCGTAAGCAGGCAAAATAAAAGTAATAGGGGTAAGCAAAACTGGTTTTTACAAACGGTCATGAGGTAGTTTCTTTTGAGCAACAGGCTATTACCAATCGCCCTAATTAATTTTTTTAACAGCAAATAAACCTTTTGTGTTCTATATGCTCTAAAAATAGATTTACGAAAATAAATAAACATAATCATGAAAAAACACTTCTTTATTGCCATAGCCCTGTTTTTTATAGCAGGATCGGTTAGCGCCCAGTATTACCAACCCCGCCCAAGGCCAAGACCACACAATCGCCAGGAAACTTATAACGATAATTTTCGCCCTGCATTCAGCATTATAGGCGGTATTAACGTGGCTAATGTTATTCAGGGCCACGGCGATTATGCTTATGGCACCAACACCAAAATTGGTGCAAACGTAGGTATTGGATTAGATTTGCCTATCATTTACCCCTTATCTTTTGCCCCCGAGGTTTTGTATTCGCAAAAAGGATATACTTCGGTAACATCTTACGGGCAATACAAACAACGTACTGATTATATTGATGTACCGTTATTGGCTAAGATTCACGTTGTACCGGGCTTTAATATCTTATTTGGCCCGCAAATCTCGTTCCTGGTATCAACCACTAACACGTTTGATAATGGTTATTCACAGGCAACACAACAGTATTATAACAATAGCAGCAACGGCTACAATAAAACCATGATTGATGGTGTTGCCGGTGTGAGTTTTGATTTAAGCCGTAATGTTGAATTACGTGCCCGTTACACTATCGACTTTGATCAGATTAATGATAATGGCGATGCTTATGTACCTAACTACCGCAACCAGGCATGGCAGTTTGGCTTAGGCTTCAGATTCTAAAAGTTTTGTTTTGTGTAAGTGATTGATTGATGAGCCATCCGGTAGTTTATACCGGGTGGCTTTTTTATTTGGCTAAGATCTGGCTATCTTGAGCGCCGAGGTATCTTCTACCGCATTGGTATCGGTATCGTGATAGTAGAAACGGTCTATGGTACGCTCTACTTTCCTATCAGAATATCCCCTTTTCATTTTATCCTGAAACTGATCGAAAGACTTACAGTAGTAATGGTTGATCTGGATCTTTTCGACACTCGGGTCAGAAAAAGCATCAGCAACCCGGTTAAAGTTTTCGTTAACCGCATAATAAGGAGCCCTGTAAATAAAGCTATGCGGATCATGGACCGATTTTACACGCGCAGGCTGTACAATGCTTTTAACGTGCCTGTTAATATGAAAATCTTTTTCTGCGCGCTGTAAGAAACTCTCCACTATCGGCTTCGCGGTACGTTTAACGTGCCCTGCCGAACCAAACATCTGCCAGTTGATAGCCAGGCCCCCATAAGCTTCGTAATCTTTTAGCAGCGCGGGCAAATTGCCGTGAGTTGCTTTTGGTACAATAAACTCGTCAACATCAATAAAAGCAATCCAGCGCGAAATAATCCTGAACCGTTTAATGCAATTAGTGTAAGCAACCAATTGCTTTACCTCGCCGGCTATAGGCACCACAGTAACATATTGGCTTAAGTTAAGCTCTTCCATTAACTGCGTAACCGGCTTGCTGCTTTGATTATCGTAAATAAAAAAATGCTGTACCCCAATTTTAAGGTGGTACCTAATCCACTCTTCCAGGTACTCGTCCTCATCTTTTACAATACAGCCTATCGATAGATAGTAGTTTTTCCCCCTCCAAAAAGCGGCAGAATAAACCCAGTTTCTTAATTTTTTAAAAGCCATAGTTTAATGTATTCCAAAGCTAATAAAATTGAGCTGTTATGCATTTAGCTGCGATTAAATCCCCGTACAAAAGATGTACTTAATTAAAAAAGTTGTTACAAAACCCTAATATTGCCAATTAATTTCGATGTTGTATACCCTGCGGCACATAGTTACGTTGTAGAGGAATTATATTTTTTACCTGTTTATTTTATGCAAAACTTAGTTAACGATACACCACAACCCAAAAGGAATTACGCTTTTGTTGATTCTATCAGGTGTATTTGCATGATGAGCATTGTGATGGAACACGCCACAAATTTTAGTGATGGCATGTACCACCCAAAATCGGCAATGGAGGCAAATATATTCTCTTTCATTACGCAGTTTGGCAAGTTTGGTACCATTGGCTTTTTTTTGCTGGCAGGTTTTTTAATTGGTGAAAAATTTACAGATTATACGCCGGGCCAATATCTTAAACGCCGCTTAGACAGCACTTTTATCCCCTGGTTATTTTGGACCACCGTTTTTTTACTGACGCTGTTAATTGAAGACTTTGTCCGCATTACCCGTTTTAACCACGGCGTTATCCCGCCAGAGTTTCATGATAAACTGATGTGGCAGCTTAGTATTGTTTACCTGTACAGCAGTTTCTGGTTTATCCCCAACTTCTTAATTTGTATCACCATACTGCTGATGTTTAAAAAACATTTGTACAACAAATGGTTTGGGGCAATACTACTGGGGTTCACTTTACTATATGCCGTAAATATTTATACCGAAACTATACAGCCAAGGCACTCAACTGCTATTTTAGGCTTTGTTTTCTTTTTATGGTTGGGTGCGCAGTTTAACCGCAAACTCGATGCATTGGAGAAATGGATCAGCGGAACATCATACGCCTTATGGATAGGTTTGTGTATTGTAACATTAGCTTTGGGCATGTACGAGGCCGAGATATTAAAGGGAATTAACAGCGTTGATCCTTTTAACACACTTCGCGTAAGCAATATATTATACTCGCTGGCCTGCTTCTTTTTATTGCTTCGGATAAAGCAGTTTAACTTTGTAAAGTTTTTAAAACCGCGCGAAACAACTTACGGTATTTACCTGCTGCAAACTGTTATTGTAAGCAGTATACTACCATTGATCTTTAAACCGCTAAAATATTCGTGGGAATCGCTTTCGTTTCCGATGGTTTTAGGTTTTCTGTTACTACGAACTGTACTCACCTATTTTTTAGCTTATTTCCTGGTAAGGCTACTGAATGCCACCAAATTAAAGTGGATCGTTGGCCGCTAACCAGAAGTCGCGGGTATGGAAACTGGCTTTGCGGATGTAATTAATTTTACTGATGTCGCTTTTCTTTTTAAAGAAATACATCTCTTTATAATTGGCCAGTAAAAGCTGGAAAAGCTTAAACGAGTTGAGTATGTTTTTATGCTCGAGCAGGTATATGAGCCTGCTTATTACACCATACGATTTACCTTTTACCGTGGCCATGTGGTACAGGCCGGTTAACTTAAACTCCTTGTATTTAACAGGGTTTACAAGCGCCTGCTTATTATTTCTTGCTTTCAGTATATCCGTATTGGCATTACTGTGCTGCCTGTATTTAACCAATGGCATGTTTAAAAACTTAATCCGCCCAAAACTTCCGGCTACAAAGGCAATCCACCAGTCGTGGAAGTAATCAGGGTCAAAACTTCCTAAATGCGGTACCAATTCCTTTTTAAACATGCAACTATGGCCCGATACGCAGTTGTAAAAAATAAAAGGCAGCGGGCTGTCGCCCTCATACATATTTAATACTTCAGAGAGCAGGCATATCGGCGTGCCATTATCTTCAACCAATAATGAATTATGATAAATGAGGATATTATCACCTACATGATCAACAAGCAGCTGGATCTTATTTAAATCCCACTCATCATCCTGGTCGCAAAGTGCAATAAAATCGCCGGTACATAAACTAATGGCTTTTTCGAAGTTTTTTACATAGCCCAGGTTCTTTTCATTGCGGATAAGTTTAACGCGGGGATCTTGCGCTGCATAGGCATTCACCATATCAACCGTTGCATCTTTAGAGCCATCATCAACTATAATGATCTCCAGGTTTTTGTACGACTGGTTGATAAGCGAATCTATCTGCTGTTTCAGAAAACGTTCGCCATTATAGGTGCACATGGCAATTGAAACCAACTTGTTATCCATTATTTATGTAGGCGTTTATTTTGTGTTTTTAAACCAACGTTTTATGCGGCGATGTAGTTTAGCATTCTTCCGTTTTATCCGCTCCACATCAAAATCGTGGGCGAGTGTATTATAGTCGGCCTGCTTTTGAGGCACAATATATAAAGGATGCACAATATTGCCCAATGGCTGATGCGGCAGCGAGGAATACCTGTTTGCTGCATCAACTGTATGTGTAGCACCATCGCCAAAACCCATATTGCTAATGAGGTTTACATTGGGTATTACCGAAAGGCTGTTATTAAAAAAATTAATAAAAGCAAGCTGATAGTCCCAGGTATCAATTTGCCCGGCCTTTAGCTGATTAAATATTTGCACCAAGGTATCAACGATGATGGGTTCTGTAAAAATATTGGCAAATGCATTTTTTACATCTTCGACTGTATAGGCAGTTAATTCTTTATCATACTGTTGCCATACCCTGCGCCAGCCTGCCCAGCCCCAAACATGGGTAAGGTTTGAATAGTAATAACCGGCTTCGCCCCATTGCTTGCCTTGCTGCAGGTTGCTGCCACCAATATGCCTGATACGGGTATCAAACCTGTAGTGTTGCAGCATTTCATCACAAAATCGAAAGAACTCGTTGGATGGCAGGCAATCATCTTCAAGGATAATGCCTTCTTCTTCCTGCTCAAAAAACCAATCTATTGCCGATGATACGGCTTCTTTACAACCCAGGTTTTCTTCTCGAAACAATGTTCTTACTTCGCAGGGCCAATCGATATGATTAACTATATCTCTGGCCTCTTTGCATAACGCAGCTTCATTTCCTCGATCTGCACGTGCACCATCGGCGGCTATATATAAACGCGGAGGCGCGGCTTGCCTGATGGCATCAAACACCCGCTTTGTAGTATCAGGGCGATTAAACAATAGCAGTAATACCGGCGAGTGCGTTTTATAATTCATTTATTGGCGGCCTGTTACCTTGGTATAAAAGTTCAGGGTATCTTCAATTTCGCGTGCTATGGCAAAGTGCTTTAGCTGCTCATACCCTTCTTCAATATACTGCTTTCTGAGTAAATTATCAGCCAGTAGTTCATGAACGGCTTTATACATACTGTGGGTATCATCCGGGTTAAAGTAATGTACAGCATCACCACCCACTTCAGGGAAACTACTGGTGTTGCTGGCAGCCACGGCACAGCCTACTTTAAAAGCATCGAGCAGCGGATAACCAAACCCTTCATATAATGATGGAAATACAAATACTTTGGCTTGCTGATACAGGTAATTTGATGCAGCCTCATTTACATTGATTTGGCGGCAATGCGCATCAATATTCAACTTTCTAATCAGCAGAATTTCTTCTGCATTAAAACTGCCTCCATTGGCACAAATAAGGTACAGATCGGGGTGTTGATTGATCAGACCGGCAAAACAATGCAATAAACGGACGAAGTTTTTATGCGCGTTACGTTCGCCAACGTATAATAAATAGTTGATCGGCAAGCCCGGTATAGCTTCTATAGTAATTGATTTATTGTGAATCTCGTGGTATATCATTTATATTTATTCGCCAGCGATTGGGGTTTAGGTTTATTATTTGCTGCCACAACCCTATCATATTATAAATACGATTGATAGCAGATATTATGTTACAGGCAGGTTTATTTTTATTTACTGCCGGGATTTTATGAATTAAAAGTTTGCATATCGATAAGCTTACGGTACAAACCATTGGCCGCAATCAATTCGGCATGTGTGCCTTGCTCTACCACTTTACCGGCTTCGAGCACAATAATAATATCAGCATTTTGGATGGTGCTCAAACGGTGTGCAATGATAAGAGAGGTTCGATTTTTCATTAAATTGTTCAACGCATCTTGTACCAGCTTTTCTGATTCGGTATCCAACGCAGATGTAGCCTCATCCAGCAACATCAACGGCGGGTTGGCTAATACAGCCCTCGCAATACAAATACGCTGTCGTTGTCCGCCTGATAATTTGGTACCACGGTCGCCAATGTTGGTTTGATAACCTTGTTCAGTTTCCTCAATAAAATTATGGGCATTGGCAATACGCGCAGCGGCCATTACCTCTTCGGGTTTAGCCTCTGGTTTACCGAATGCTATGTTATTATAAATGGTATCGTTAAATAAGATCGACTCCTGGTTAACAACGCCCATTAGTGCCCGCACAGAATCGGTGGTGAGGGTACGGATATCCTGCCCGTCAATTAAAATCTGTCCTTTCTGCGGTTCGATGAAACGGGGGATCAAATCCATCATGGTAGATTTACCACCACCAGACGGCCCCACCAATGCAACCGTTTTACCTTTAGGCACCGTGAAGTTGATATGCGAAAGCACTTCCTTTTCATCGTAAGCAAAGGTTACATCTTTAAACTGGATGCCTTGTTTAAAATCGGTGATGGCAACAGCATCAGCGGCATCAACAATGGCGGGTTTGGTATCTATTAATTCTAACACACGCTCGCCAGCTGCAATACCTGAATGGATGCTACTGAACGAATCTGAAATGGCTTTAACCGGGCGCATAACCTGCGAAAATATTGCGATATAGGCGATAAACTTCTCGGCGGTTAATGTCGACTGGTGATTTAACACTAATGTACCACCATATAATACCAAACCCGAAACCATAACTACCCCCAAAAACTCAGACACCGGCGAAGCCGATTGCTGGCGTTTAGCCATTGATCTGATAATTTTTGAATAACGGCGGTTTTGCGCATCGAACTTACCTTTAATATAGTTGGTGGCATTAAAGGCTTTGATGATCTTGATACCAGATAAAGCCTCATCCAGGTTACTGATCATCGCACCATAAGTTTCGTGCGATTCGCGTGCCTGTGATTTTAACTTTTTAACAATCTGTGCAATAATTAAACCTGCAATGGGGATAACCAGTAATGAAAATAGAGTAAGCTTAACAGAGATCGAAAATAAGGCAACCAGATAAGCAATCAGTGTTAAAGGTTCTTTAAAGATAACTTGTAAGGTGCCGGTAACCGAAAATTGTACCACCTGTACATCTGATGCTATTTTAGAAATAATATCACCCTTGCGCTCATTGCTGAAATAGCCCATGTGCAAATCCATCACATTATTAAAAACGGAATTACGAATATTGAGCAGAGTGTGAATCCGCAGGCTTTCCATGGTACGCTGGGCCAGGTACCTGAACGTATTACTTATTAATACCGACACAACAATAACACTGCAAACAAATTTCAAAGCGCCAACCGGCCCATATTGCATGGTAAATTGGTGGGTTTGATAATTCATCATGTTAATGATATTAAACCAGCTATCAGGGCGTGCAACAGGTGCTGTAGACTGAAAAAACAAGGTTTGCAACAAAGGTATAAGCAGCGTAAAATTAAGTGTGCTAAATACTACTGTTATAATGGTGGCAAGTATATAAGGAATGGCGAACTTCTCGATGGGTTTTGCGAACGAGAGTAGCCTGAAATAAGTCTTCATCTAAAATATTAAAGTTTGCAAAAATATTAATAACAGCGGTTATTACCTATTTAATTTGATTTGGCTATTTAGGCAATGTTACAGCTTCATTAAATTCTGCGAAAAACATCAGTGGTTAATACGTTGAGCTAAGTGATATATTATAGAGAGACAAAAACCTTACTTAATAATTATAATAACAATCAGATTGATCGTTCAGCTATTTGTGAGGTATAATAAAAGTATTTCTCCAGCACCAGCAGCGCAATCAAATCTTCTCGCTTTTCATTTAAAAACTGCTTAACAAAGGCGTTTGCATTGTTTACAATAACCTGTGCTTTTTCAGGATGGGTTATATAATACTGTAGTTTTTCTTCCAGGTCACTGTAATCATCTTTAATCAGTATATAATGATGATCAGCAATTAAGCTGCCTTCCATAAACCAGGTTTCATATTTAGGGTTGGGCATTACAGCGATGGAGCTCGATGACATGATCCACTTTAAATTGGTGGCCACATCATTACCCTCCAGGCTCAGTATAAATTTATAGGCCAAATGTTCGGCTATCGAAATTTTAGGTTTAATCCATTTCGGGTTACCGCCTTCTTTATTCACCTGACCCAGATCGCACAATGGATTATCGAAATACTGCTCCATGAACTTAATGCGATGAGGTTGCGTCATGCTACCCCGGCCTATTAACATATTTTTTTTATCGTTCAACTCCACATCATCCTTAATAAAAACGAAGTGTCGCTTTTTATCCAGGTTTAATAATACGGCATTAGCATTATCGCCATTAACCGGTCTGCTCTTTTGGATGGATGGCGAACCGGGCACATGGGTAACATCGCCCCGCAGTAAACTAATTTTAAGATTTCTGTCGAAGAACCGGCTATACTCAAAAGTATCGAAATTGTAGGTTTTAGGGCTTTGGCGCATCTGCATATCTTTCAAAGCAAAAGCATCATCGCCTAATGCTGTAACCTGATTAAGCTTGTTATAATAGTTTACCCTATCGGCCAGGTAAGCCTTATCAAAATGGCTTACCGCTCGCAGCTTTTCAGGTAACAGACTTTCATAAAGCCCGGCCGGGGGCAGTTGCCTTAAAAAAGTTTTGGCGTAATAGCCAATCCTGTTCTTCCTGATTTTTGCGCTTAGCTTTTGAAAAAACATTGGCTTAACTGTTTAAACAATCCTGGTATAATTGCAGGTATTGCTGTGCGCTTTTCTCCCACGAAAACTGGGCCGCATGTGCCACAATAGCTTCCGCCGGATTGGTTTCTTCATACTCGCGCATCCCTTTATTAAAAGCCTGCTGCATATCTTCCGGCTCAAAGGTGTCGAAGTACCAGGCCTTGTCCCCGCCAATTTCGGGCAATGAAGTAAACTTCGACAGGAAAACCGGTTTGCCGAAATGCATAGCCTCAATTACAGGCAAACCAAAACCTTCGGCAATAGATGGAAAAACAAAGGCACTGCAATTTTTAAAATACCAGGCTTTATCGCCATCAGAGATAGTTCCGGTTATCGTTACCCTGTCATGCACGTTATACTTTTCGGCTTCTTCAATAATTCTTTGTTTGTGCGGCGTTTCGGGGCCCGAGATCACCAGCTCGTAATCGTTATCCTTCAATAAACAAGGCAACAGGTGAAAGCCCTTTTGTACCGATAGCAAACCAATGGTAAACAGAAACTTCCTTTTAGGCGCGTAAGCCGGTTGATGATTATCGGGCACAACCAATCTGTCGGCACCATTATATATTACGCTTAGCTTGTCTTTTGTTTCGGGCATATAGGTTAATATGTCCTGCGCTACAAATTTAGATATGGCCACCACCCTGTCGCATTGGGCAACGTATCGCCTCACCTTTTCTACATAAGCTTTTATGCGATGAGGCTTACTTTGCTTAATGTGTACCTTATTTAAATCGTGAATGGTGATGATCTTTTTACCTTTTACTGCCCTGGGTTTTAAACGGCAGCGTGGGTCGGTGAAATGCACCAGGTCAAACTCATTTCTCTGTGGAAAGTAAATATTATACAGTTTAGAGAGGTACACAATATCAACCTTACCATCAAATTGGTACCCGGTGCTTTTAAACAAGTAATAGTGTAGTTTAAAAAGATCGTGGTTTTGATCGATCAGTGCATCGCCAAGCCCGCGGCCGAATGAGTGATAACCAGAATTTGAATTAAACATGGAATCAAACGTGACTAACACCGAGGGTTTTGACATACTGCAGGATAATATTCGAAATAAAATTGAGCGCTTAAACGCATCAAATCACAAAGATATGCTAATTTTATTGATTGCATTTAATCTTTCGAGATGACTGATACCGGTAGCTTCAATACTATTTCACACCAAAATTTTCGGTCTGTTGCCCGGGCGCTAACCGTGGTCGAAAATAATTTAGCCGGTGCCGATGAATTACTGCAATCATTAACCATCAATCAAAACATCCCTGTTATCGGTATAACCGGGCCACCCGGAGCAGGAAAAAGCACCTTAGTAAACAACCTGATTACCGGGTTGATTAAAGACGGTAAGTACGTCGCCGTTTTAGCCATTGATCCTACTTCACCATTTAACTTCGGTTCTTTACTGGGCGACCGTATCCGGATGACGCCGCACTTTAATAACCCGCAGGTTTATATCCGTTCACTGGCAACTCGGGGTTCGCTTGGTGGGTTATCTGCAAAAACAATCGAGATGACTGATGTACTCCGTGCTGCGCAGTTTGATTATATTTTGGTGGAGACCGTAGGCGTGGGTCAGTCAGAAGTAGAGATTGCCGGCTTGGCCGATATAACAATGGTGGTTCTGGTTCCCGAAGCGGGTGATGAGATCCAAAACATTAAATCGGGCCTGATGGAAATTGCCGATGCCTTTATTATTAACAAAGCCGACCGGGCGGGCGCAGATGAATTTGCAGGGAAACTTAAAAAACTATTAGCCGATCAGCACGATAACGTCCCGGTAATTAAAACCATTGCATCGCAAAATACAGGGATCGATGAAGTGTCGCTGTTTATTCGCCAGTCAAAGAAAACGAATGATCGCAAAGCTTTCCTCGCTGCCGAAAAAGCATACCATATAATAAAGGAACGCCGCATGGCTGATATCGACAAAAAAAAGCTCCGGCTTGATATTGCCGAAGCTTTAAAAGATGATCCGCAGTTTAACTTATATAGTTTTGCTGCGGGGTATTAACTACTTTCAACTATATTTTAAAGTCCTCCCTTCCGGGGAGGATTTAGGAGGGGTTATTCATGATCTCTTCAATATGATCTGCCTCAACCGGAATATCGGCCATCAAATCAATATTACCACCTTTGGTAATCAGGATATTGTTTTCGATACGGATACCCAAACCTTCTGCCGGGATATAGATACCCGGTTCGCATGTTAAAATATTGCCTTCTTCAAATGCTTTGTAGCGGCTGGCATAATCGTGAACATCCAAACCTAAATGGTGTGAAGTGCCATGCATAAAATACTTCTTATATAAAGGAGCGGCAGGGTCCTGGTTTTTAACATCGGTGCTATCCAGCAAGCCCAGGCCAATCAACTCGCTGGTCATAATTTTACCAACTTCGTCGTGGTACTCATTCCATATCGTACCAGCAACTATTAATTTGGTAGCCTCGCGCATTACACGCAGTACCGCATTATATACATCGCGCTGGCGTGGGGTAAAGCGACCGTTAACCGGGATAGAGCGGCTCATGTCTGCATTATAGTTAGCGTACTCGGCACCAAAATCAAACAGAATAACATCGCCATCATTACAAACCTGGTTGTTATCTATATAATGTAGTACGTTGGCATTAGGGCCCGAAGCAATAATTGGGTTGTAAGCATGGCCGGTAGCACGCTGCCTGATAAACTCATGCGTAATCTCGGCTTCAATTTCGTACTCCGTAACACCTGGTTTCACAAATTTAAGCACGCGTCTAAAAGCATCATTAGTAATGGCGCAGGCTTTTTTAGTCAGCTCCACCTCAATGTCCGATTTTACTACACGCAGGTCGCGCAGTATGGGAGCTGAGCGCAGGTAGTTATGTAAAGGATACTTGATGCGTAATTGTTCAAATTTGCGTACATCGCGGGTCGGCATTTCGTACACATACCTGTCGTTCTCGTTGGTATTGATGTAAACATTGTCTGCATAGTTAATAATACCATGCAAAATGCTGTCGAAACTATCTAACCAGAACACAGTTTTG
>CAHJXH010000075.1 GCA_903644075.1 Sphingobacteriaceae bacterium
CCTGATAAGTAGTGGCATTACCTGCCTGAACCTCCATTACCGGTAAAGTTGGAGCAGGTGGGGCAACCTGGGCCTGGTGTGGTTGACCGCAGCTTGCCAGTGCCGCCGTTAACAGACCAAGTGCTACGATCTTAACAGCAGTAAACCTTTTAAAGCTGTTAAAGTTTAGACTAAGAGATGTATTCATGAGTTTGTTGTGTTGCATTTTGATTATTGTAAAAAAAGCCGCTTATACTGCTAATAATTCAATAGCGATATAATTAGGGTATGAATTTTTATTATTTTAACAATGTTACATTTCCTAACAGCGTTAGGTAAAGGAGCAAAAAAAGAGACGCTAATTTAAATTTTTGATAAAGCCTGTGATAGCATCATGCAAAACCATTTTGTTTAGTTCCATATCGACAACCGAGTTGCCATTTATTTTAATAGATATTAACCCATGCATTACCGACCAGAAAGTGTGATATTTTAAGCAGGCGCTTATGTCTCTTCCACTTTTATCAATCATGCTTTGGATAGATTCAGTTATAGCTTCAGCAAATTTCACCTGTTCGGGTAAACATTCCGGTGATTCGCAACAAGCCATCCCTATGCCGAACATCAGTTGATAATGTTCTTTATTAGTCATTGCAAAATCCCAATAAGCATCGGCAATTGCTTTGATCTGATCGGCAGGGTCAGCGTGCTGACTTTTTGCTTCTAATATTTTTTCAGTTAGTAGTTGAAATCCTGTGCGGCCAAATTCAATTAAGATGGCCTCTTTATTTTCGAAGTGATCGTAGATGACAGGGACACTATACTCAATGGCATCGGCAATTTTGCGGATAGACAGCGATTGCCATCCGTCAGCTTTTACCATTTGCCATGCTGCGCAAATGATATCTTTTTTTACCTCATCCTTGTGACGCTGTCTGCGTTCTACGATTCCCATTTTGTTATTTCCTAACAGTGTTAGCAAAAGTATCAATGTTTGGGATTAACTTCCAAATGTTTTATCAAAAAATGCCTGTTTGGCATATCATATTATAATTTCATGACAAAAAGTATGTGTTTGTACTTTGAGTTGACTGTTTTGGGAGTAATACTAGTTAACTGTTGTGCTATATTGAATGTCAGTCTCGCTCAATTGCCGCGAGTAGGCTGTTACTTTGGGGCGCCAAAGTAACCATACTTAGCGTAGCGATCTCATGAACACCTTAAAAACCAAATTAAAATGTGAATAACGGCTCATCGGCAAAAGGCTTCTTTGCGCACAAGGCCATGTCGCACAAGCAGTCAGAACACAGGCCGGGATCTTTTGCCCCACTTACGTTCGCACAAGCCAGCCCTTCTGCAAAATCTCCAATGCCTCTCCCCAACTCACAAGGCCACCAATGTTCTGCCCGCTTTTGGCCGAAGCTGTTTGCCGACTTTAGAAGAGAGCCAGGAAACAAGATAAAGACTGAACAGAAGAACCCTAATACCCTAACAATTGTGGCATCTTAATTTTCGGATAGCACGACGTTGGCCACAGCACACCCTTTAATAGAAAATTTAGCAGCCAAGAGTTCTTTTTTGGTTACTTTTTCTTGCGGAAAGAAAAAGTGACATCCACTGACGATTCATTTACTTCGCTACCCTTCCTAATATAAAACGGATCTTCAAGTGACTCTGTACAGTTGGGGATTGCTTCGCAATCTCGCAATGACGTGCTTGGAATTAACAAAAATGGGATTGTGCGTTATGTAAGGCAATTCTAATCGGTCTGAGATTGCTTCGTTCCTCGCAATGACGTGGTAGTATGAATGTTTATTGTTCAAACAAAACCTCCTGAAATAAATAAGGAGTGGCTCGCCCACTCCTTATTTATATTAACTAAACTATTTACCCTTGCATGTAAAAAAACTTGACGCAAAGATGCGGGTACGTTGTTGGGTTAATGTAAGGTCAATATTAAATCTTATGCTAATTTTATAGTTGTGATATCAATTCCATAACATGCTGTTTGAAGATCCTATCAAGCACATCCTGGGTTTCGTTGGGGTAGTTTACTTCAACAATTGTATCATCTTTCAGCCAGTTTACGATGGTTTCTTCGTGCTTTTCTTTCAGGCTTTTAATTACCGGCACGCCCATTGATTTTAACGCGGCAGCGTTCAATTGTTGTTCGTACTGGTTTTTCATGGGGATAACCAGCAGTTTCTTCTTCATGAACAGGGCTTCGGCCGGGGTTTCGAAACCGGCACCACACAGTACACCTGCAGATGAAGCCATACTACTAATAAACTTTTCGTTGTTAATAGGCTGTATGGTAATGTTGCGATGTTTGAGTACTTTTTTATTGTGCTTCGAAAACACTTCCCACTTCACATCTTTAAAGTTGGAAAGCTGCGTAATTAATCTCGAATCATCATAAGCCGGAAGATATACCGTATAGTGACCTTTGTTTGTCACCTCGATATTACGTACCTGCTGGCGGATAACCGGGGTATAAATATTATCGTTAAAAGATTTGAAATGGAAGCCATATTGCTCACTTACCGGGGCATATTGCTTTAAGATTAGGCGGCCAACCATATCTGAAGACTCAGACTTAGGAGCTTGATGGGCCAGTACCGCAGCCTGGTGACTTAGACCCACACAAGGTTTATCGTGCAAGTAACAAGCCCAGGCAGATACCGGCTCGAAATCGGTGATCACCAAGTCATAATTATGAACGGGCAGGTTGTTAACCTCTTTTAAGAATTTGCGAAAATTTGATTTGTAAAAAGTTCGCCAAAGATCTACCCCACCCTTTTTGCCAAATACAAAACCCATTCCATGGCATTTGTATTTTACGGGGAAAGGCAAAGACAAATCGCCTTGGATACCGCTTACCAGAATATCAACCTCAGCCATATTTTTAAGCAGTGGAACTATGTCCATCGAACGGCTTAAGTGTCCGTTGCCGGTTCCTTGTATGGCGTAAAGTACTTTCATTGGTATTGCCTGTGGTGAGTGTTTGTTTAATCTCTAAATATGACAACAATTGTGTTAACTAATCGTCAGCAAGATATTAAATAACGCCCCAAAGGTAATTTACCTGCCGGATAATGCTTGGTATATCTCGCCGAAAAGTAAACCACTGCCACCGCCATAATGTTTAACCACAGGGATATTTTTATGAGCAGCAAGGATCGACTCCAGTTCCTGCTCTTCGGCAGCGGTTAGCCCGCTGCCGATCAGGATGAGATCAAAATCTTTAGTATCAGCTAATTCTTTGGCTTCATTTATATCTATAGCCCCCGTGCTATTCCATAATTCGTTATTATTAATTAAACGGTTTATGGTTTGCAAAATGCCTTCGTGGGTGCAAATGGCCAGGATTTCAATCTTTTTCATAGAGGTAGATTTTGATTAATTAGAGTTCCATTGGTACTTCCATCAGCAGTATTTCTGCTTCGGTATCGGCTTTAACGGTCAGCGTATCGGCAACAATGCCCATACCATCGCGTGGTTCTAAAGCTTGTCCGTTGATGGTTACGTTACCACTCAATATGAAAGCATACACACCATTCTTTTTATCATTTAACTGATAAGTGGTTTCGGCCCCTGCATCAAACTTACCCATATTGAACCAGGCATTTTGATGGATCCAAACACCGGCATCATTGGCATTAGGCGATAATACCTGGTGAAATACGTTTTTCTCCGTAGTATCTATCTTAACCTGATCGTAGCGTGGGGTTACATTGCGTTTGTTAGGATACAACCAAATTTGCAGGAATTTAACCGGTGCACTACCATCTTTATTAAACTCGCTGTGATAAATACCGGTTCCGGCGCTCATGGCCTGGATTTCACCTTTACGAATGATGGCTTCGTTACCCATACTATCCTTATGCACTAAATCGCCTTCGAGGGGTATCGAAATAATTTCCATATTATCATGCGGATGATCGCCAAAGCCACGGCCACCGTCAACGGTATCGTCGTTTAATACTCTTAGCACACCAAAATTCATGCGATCGGCGTTATAATAACTACCGAAACTAAAACTGTGAGCGCTTTTTAACCAGCCATGATCGGCCATTCCACGGGTTGCTGCTTTATGTATGATGAAATTTTCCATTGTTTTAAATTGATACCTCAAAGGTACAGTGAAATGGGTGAAAGGAACTTGACCTGGATCAAGAACGGTGAGATTTTAGTTTGTGCTGCAATTAATATTAGTCTCGCTCAATTGCCGCGAGTGGGCTGTTACTTTGGGGTGCCAAAGTAACCAAAGCACTTGTTGGCAAAAGGCTTCTTTGCGCACATGGCCATGCCGCACAAGCAGTCAGAACACACAGGCCGGGATCTTTTGCCCCGCTTTCGCTCACACAACCCTCCCTTCTGCAAAATATCCAATGCCTCTTCCACCACACAGGCTATCATTGTTCTGCCCGCTTTTGGCCGAAGCTGTTTGCCGACGGGGAAGAATGAGTAATTTAAAATTGGTAATCTAACGTGATGAACCGTTAATACCCTAAAAAATTGTGGCATCTTAATTTTCGGATAGCACAACATTAGCCACACTACACCCTTTAACAGAAAATTGAGCAGCCACGAGTTCTTTCTTGGTACTTCTTTCTTGCGGAAAGAAAGAAGTACATCCACAGGCCTGACATATTACTCATTGCCATTCCTAATGAAAAACGGATTACCGACGCTTCAATAACTTACTCTGCATCCTACTCAAAAACTCAGGCGTAACACCAATATACGTAGCTATATCTTTTTTAGGCAGTGTATTGATCAATGTTGGATATCGCTTACAGAAGTTATTATAGCGATCCTCAGCCGTTAAGCTCAGGTTATCCATTAATCTTTGCTGATACGATACCAGCGAATTTTCAGTAATAATGCGGAAGAAGCGTTCGAACTTAGGGACTTTGCCAAATAGAATTTCCTGGTTGGCTTTGGATAATAACAAGAGCTCTGTTTTTTCGATGGCTTCGATATTCAACGTGCCGGGTTTCTGACTGATGAGGCTATACATATCAGCCATCCACCAGCCTTCGGGTGCAAAACTGAGGACGTGTTCGAAACCGTTATCATCAATCGTGTATCCTCTTAAAACGCCGGAGACTGTAAAGGCAGAATACTTGCAGATATGGCCGTCCTCTAACAGAAACTCTTTTCGCTTCAATGATTTTTCCTGCAGCAGGGATACAAAGTATTCTTTTTCTTCGGCTGTTAGATTGATGTATTTGGAGATATTGTGCAGGATGAGATCGGTAGACATAAGGGTTTCTGAATATCGGGACAATATACAGAAACCTTGCGTAAACCTGATTATTGAGCAGGCTGATCAACCAATAATCGATTCCACTCCGGGTGGCGTTTCAGGTAAGCCTGCACATACGGGCAAAGTGGAACCAATTTCAAATTGCGGGCTTCCATATATTCAAAAGTTTTGGTGACGATGGTTGCTGCTACGCCTTTGCCTTCTAACTCAACAGGCACATCGGTATGAATGAGATAAACCTTATCACCTTTTGTTTTATAATCGATAAAGGCGCGGTGACCTTCTACAAACAATTCGAAATTATGAATAAGTTCGTTGTTGATGAGTTGAATGTCTTCGTACATAGTTAAAGATATTAATTTTTGTAGAGCATATAAACAAAAAATGCCCCTTGTAACAAGGAGCATTCAATAGCTATTAATTCTTAAACACTAATTGATTAGCCAAATCAATCTCCTCCTGCGTAATAGTATGCGGGCGACCTTTGTAAATTTTCAGAGTTACATCGGCATTTAAACCGGTTATTACTTTTACACTTTCATTCACACGGCTTACAGGCACATGCGGGTCTGGATCGCCGGTGGTGATCAGGATAGGTGTGTTGTTAAAATCGCCAGTATAATTAGCCAAGTTCAACTCTTCGCCTATTAAACCACCGGTAAAAGCTACCGCGCCTCCGTATTGTTTAGCATTACGGGTAATGTATTCCAATGTTAAACAAGCGCCTTGCGAAAAACCTGCGAAGTAGATTTTATCGGCAGGGATACCATCAGCCTCGATTTGTTTTACCAGTTTGGTAATCACACCCAGTGCCGAACTTAAAGCAGGCTCATTATCCTGAACCGGTGCTAAAAAACTGTATGGGTACCAGCTATGGTTGGTAGCCTGTGGTGCGTAAATGGCAAAATCTTCAACATTAAATTCATTGGCAAGGCCAATTATATTATGGGCGGTGCTACCGCGGCCGTGGAGCAGTATTAATGCTCCTTTGGCCTCTTGCGGTTTTGCCCCGGCTGTTATTATTTGATATTCGTGTGTGTACATTATTAATCTAATTTTGGTAATACTTTCACTAAAGCATTTCTGTGTTGTTCGTATTGTGCAGGCAGTTTCAGGTTCAAACCTAATTCTTCCACAGCTTCGTCAACGTCAAAGCCCGGGTTATCGGTAGCAATTTCGAACAATACGCCTCCCGGTTCGCGGAAGTATAGTGAGTAGAAATAGTTACGGTCGATCTTCTCGGTGATGTTCATACCCAGTGCAACCAGTTTTTCGCGGTATTGCATTAACACTTCTTCATTTTTAACCCTGAAGGCCACGTGGTGAACTGAGCCTCCGGCTACATGGCCAGCTACTTCTCCGGCTACTTCAACCAGGTCAACAATGGCCGCGTTATCAACAGCATCGGTTACAAAGCGGTAACGGTTTACATTTTGCTCCAGCAATTTATAACCAAACACCCCGGTTAAAATATCGGCAGTGGGCTGCATTTTGTTGGTGGTGATGGTAATGCTGTGAAAACCTTTGGTAGCGTTCTCAGCTTTAACTTCGTCGGTTTCCCAAGGCAAGCGCAGGTCTGGTGTTTTAGAAGCGATGAGTTCAAATTTTAAACCATCGGGGTCTACGAAGGTTAAATAAGGTTCGCCAAATTTCTCAGACACCTTGTTATAAGTTACATTGC
Source organism: Sphingobacteriaceae bacterium (assembly GCA_903644075.1). Lineage (GTDB taxonomy): Bacteria > Bacteroidota > Bacteroidia > Sphingobacteriales > Sphingobacteriaceae > Mucilaginibacter. The sequence continues at coordinate 6,933 of CAHJXH010000075.1, forward strand.
GCTCTTCAAAACGTTTCAACCAAAAGTCGAAGCTGTTTTCGGGCACAGAGTAACCAATCTCGGTAACCTGGCGGGCGCCTCTTCTGCCAGTCTGTATGTTTTCCCATGGGAAGAAGGTTAAGATAGTGCCGGGGGTACCAACTTTATCGCCGTAGTAAAAGTGATATGTTTCTGGGTCATCAAAATTCACGGTTTTTTTAACCATGTGCAGACCCAGTGTTTTAGTATAAAAATCGAAGTTACGTTTGGCATTACCTGCTATTGCAGTGATGTGGTGTATGCCGTTTATTGAATTTTCCATTATCGTGTTTCCTTTTAAATTGTGGTGATGTTTTGTTTTGATGATACAAATGTACCCCACTTCTGAAGGCTCACACTTGATGTAGGACAAGAAGTAATCGGGAGGATTATTTTTTCTGACAGGGGTGTTCCGTTTTTTGAAAGCGGAACACTTTGGAACACCCGGAACACCTTGCAAAAACGGAAAAAAGGCGACCTAATGATATACCAAGGCCTTTTTTGGACTCCGACAAAAAATGACTTAAAAGTCCGGAACACCCTGTTTCTCTGACATAACCCTGTAACCACTTACACTTTCAAACCTGTAAAATGCAAAAGCCGCAAACTTTTAATTTGCGGCTTCCATCCTATGTATTTTATCTTTTCGTCTTTGTCTTCCAGTCCGTCCTTTTATCTTTTCGTCCTTCTTCCTTTAACCGGCTTCACTATCGGTTCATTAATCTCAAAGCTTCCCGGTAGTCCTTCGGCTGCATTTTTGCCGATCCATATCTTATACTTGCCGGGGTCGGTTACCAGTTTCATGGCCTGGTTGTGGTAAGCCAAATCGGCTGTGTTTAAAGTAAAGGTTACTTTTTGTTTCTGACCGGGGTTCAGGCTGATCTTCTTAAAACCTCTCAACTCCTTTACCGGGCGCACCACATCGCCAACCATTTGCTGTACGTAAAGCTGCACTACATCTGTACCTGCATGCTCACCTACGTTAGCAATTTCAGCAGAGATTGTGATGTTATCACCCATGTTCAACACGGTTTTATCCTGCACCAGATGGTAATAATCGAACATAGTATAACTCAATCCATACCCAAACGGGTATTGCGGCAAGTAACCCGCATCCAGGTAATGCGAAGTATTGCCCAACGAACTTTGCCATGCCCCAACCGGGATACTATCAATAGCTACATAGTTTTGTTTATTAGCCGGGCGCCCGGTATTTGTATGATTATAATACAACGGTTCCTGCGCGCCGGTTTTAGGCCAGGTTACAGGTAAGTGGCCTTCGGGTGCACTAATCCCCGCCAGCATATCGGCAATGGCAGGGCCACCCATTGTGCCGGGATGCCAGGCCATCAGTACGGCATCTACCTTATTTAAAACATTACCCAAAGTAATTGGCCGGCCTGCCATAATAACGAGTACAATAGGTTTACCTTCTTGCTGCAGGGCACTTATTAAACTATCCTGCGCACCTGGCAAACCCAAATCGGCCCGGCTATGGGCTTCGCCTGATAATATGGATTCTTCTCCTCCGAAAAACACGATCACATCGGCATCATGCGTAGCTTTTACTGCTTTCGAGAAACCGCCCGTGCTACGGTCGCGGCTATAGGCCAGGCCGGGAGCATAAAATATATTGTCTTTGCCATACATATTTTGCAGGGCAGTCAGCGGGGTTTGAGTGTCTTTACTATCGCCATCAAAAGTCCAGGTACCCAGTTGATCGTGCGGAGCATCTGCCAGCGGACCAATCACGGCTATCTTCTTCACCGTTTTGGCAAAAGGCAGCGTCACATTTTCGTTCTTTAACAATACAGCGCTTTCAATCGCTGCCTTTTTAGCTGCGGCTAAATTGGCAGCGGTTAATATTACCTTGCCGTCAGCCTGTTCTGTATAAGGCTCATCAAACAACCCCAAGCGAAATTTCAGCCGCAACACATCGCGAACCAATGTATTTAATTGTGCTATTGAAACTTTACCACTGGCTATTAACGCCTTCATATTTTTCTCGTAGGTATTGCTGGCCATCTCCATATCAACACCTGCATTAGCGGCTTTGGCAGCAGCATCGCTGCTGTCGCGGGCAAAGCCGTGGGTGGTCATTTCTACCACGCCGTTCCAATCGCTTACCAGCATGCCGTCGTATTTCCATTCGTTGCGTAAAATACCTTTTAGCAAAGGCTGGTTACCGGTTGCAGGCACGCCGTTCAAATCGTTAAACGAAGCCATAAAGGTGCCGATTCCAGCATCTTTAGCCGCTTTAAATGGTTTCAGGTAAATATCATATAACATTTGCTGGCCAATGGTAGCCGTATTATAATCGCGACCTCCTTCGGCAGCGCCATAACCTACAAAATGCTTGGCACAGGCAGCCATGGTGTTAGGTTTGGACAGATCATCGCCCTGAAAACCTTTTACATACGCTTTAGCTAATATTGATGACAAATAAGGATCTTCTCCCGGCGACTCAGCTATCCTGCCCCAGCGGGCATCACGCGCAATATCCAGCATAGGTGCAAAAGTCCAGCGCACACCTACTGATGAAGCTTCGACCGCTGCAATGCGCGAACCCTGCTCCACAATATCAGCATCCCAGGTTGCGGCCTGGCCCAGTGGTATTGGGAATATGGTTTTAAAACCGTGGATTACATCACGGGCAAATATCAGCGGAATATGGCGCGGGCTTTCTTCAACGGCAATGCGTTGCAGCTCGTTTACCTTGTCAATATCAACCACGTTAATTACCGAACCTGCCCTGCCCTCGCGCACTGCATTTTTCAGAGCCTCGGGCAGCGGGCCTTTAACCCTGCTTGATGCGCCGCGCTGTGCGGTTTGGCCTATCTTATCATCAAGTGTCATTTTAGCCATCAGGCTATCAATGCGTTGCTCAATGGTTTTGTGGACAGGAGTTTTTGGAGGATGACTGCTAAAAGCACATAACCCAATGGCAAGAGTGGTTATGGCAGCAGCATTCCATACTTTTTTAGTAAAAAATTCGGGCATCTGTTTAATTATATTCAGGGTAATGTTGATGTGGCGATAAATGTTTTGCAAAAGTAGGTTACAGGTGGATAAAACGTTGTTTCAAATTAACGGTTTTCAACTCAAAATCACGTTGAAAATCAAAACATCGTTTGAGAGGCTGTTGTAGTAGGTATTTCGCCATTTTTAGATGTAACAAATCGACCTGCCAAACATCAAACCATAACACGTTAATTAACTCATTATAAACAAACCTCATATATATGAAATGGAATTTGCCGTTTAAACGTAAACAAGCCGAAAACAAACCCAAGAAAAGCAAAACCCGCGAATGGGCCGATGCTATTTTGTTTGCAGTTGTAGCCTCAACCATTATTCGTGGATTGCTATTTTCTGCTTACGCTATCCCATCCGGCTCGATGGAAGGTTCGCTTTTAACAGGTGATTATCTGTTTGTGAGTAAGTTTAACTACGGCCCCAGGATGCCGCTAACTCCTATATCTGTGCCGTTTTTAGAGCCAACCATTGGTAGTGTTAAAACTTATTTCGATGGGTTGCAATTGCCTTATTATCGTTTACCTGGTTTATCGCACCCTAAAAAAGGTGATGTAATTGTATTTAACCTGCCATCAGATTCTATCAACAAACCGGTTGATATGAAAACCAGCTATATTAAACGCTGCCAGGCCGAACCGGGCGATGTATTGACCATTGTAAATACACAGGTTTATGTAAACGGCAAGGCTGCACCGAATGCACCGAAAGCGCAAACATCATACGTGGTAACTACCGACGGCCAGCAGATTAACCCGCAGGTAATGCATGATCTGCATATTGAAATCTATCAGCAATTAACCGATAACGATTTTATTATGATTATCCCGGTTGATAGTTATAAAGAGTTTAAGAGTTATTCAGTTGTTAAAGCAATCAAACCATATATGGATCCGGCCGGGCAGTTTGATGCCGGGATATTCCCGCATAACGCTTTGTATAAATGGAACAACGATAATTTCGGTCCGCTTACTTTGCCTAAAAAAGGCTGGAAAATTAAGCTGAATGATTCGACAGTTGCCTTGTACAGCCGCGCTATTCAAAACTATGAAGGCAACAAGCTAAGCCACGTTGGTAAGGATTATTATATTAATGGCAATAAAGCCGGCACTTATACATTTAAACAAAACTATTACTGGATGATGGGCGACAACCGCCACAACAGCGAGGATTCGCGCGTTTGGGGCTATGTGCCCGAAGAGAATATTGTTGGTAAAGCCATGATTACCTGGATGAGTGTGGATAGCACTGAGAACCTGTTTAATAAGGTTAGGTGGAATAGGATTTTGAAGAAGATTGAGTAGTTTTTGAGTAGCAGTGGCGAGTGGCAGTAACAGTTATTGCATCATCATACTCCCAAATTTGTCATTACGAGGTACGAAGCAATCTAGTAGCTATGCAGATCGAAAGCATTGGCGACGAGATTGCCACGCTATCGCTCGCAATGACAAATTTTTATTATGCTCACGCTATTTCAATATCAACACCGGCTGCGTGGCATCATTATACAAACCTTCGGTAATACTATTGTGCGTTAGGCTGTATAAGAAACTGTGTTTACCCGGCAAGGCTATGATCATGTTGGCTTGATGCTCATTGGCAAAGGTGGTTATACCGCGCAATATGTTTCTGTCTTGCACGTAGTAAACCTTGTGGTTAAAGTTCTTCAATATTACGCCCAGCTTTTCTTCTACAATGCTGCGTTGCTCGTCCGATTCATAAGGGTTTTTGCCGGCATCAATATTAAGCACCATCATTTCGGGGTGGAACCAGTTGTAGCGTTCTTCAATTGCGCTAAGCAGTTCTGTATTTAATACCGTTTTAAAATCAACAGCCAATACTACTTTGTCAACAGGTTTATGTTGATAGGTAACCGGCACAATTAATACAGACACCGTACTGGTACGGGCTATATTAATTAACAGCTTATTGATGCTGCTATGTTCTACATAGGTATTGCCATCGCTGCCTGCAATAATCAGGTTGGGTTTTTCCTGCTCGTTAATGTGTTTGATCGAGCGTACAATCGGCTCTTCTGTAATGGCAACCTGAACTTTAACTTTCTTGTCGAGCTTGGCACTAAGGATCTCGCAAAGCCCGTCCACTACGCTTTTTATGCGGATACGCTCCCTATCCATATCTTCCTGGCTTAACTGCACATAATCTGCAGAAGGAAGGTATTGCGTGTATACAGAACTGTAATAAGTAGATAATAAGATGATACGGTCAACCGGCGCGTATTTGCAGAATTCGGCAGCGTAGGCAATAGTATTAGCCGCTGTAGCGGATGAATCGACAGGTATTAAAACAGTTTTCATGATGTATATAGATTATAGACAGTTAGTAGCCGGCCATACTATGGGAGGTTGCCAACCATCTTGTTTATTAAATTCAAACAAGTGGTAAGTTCATCGGCATCAATATCTTGTGTGGCCACAGCATACAGTTCTGTTGCCCAGGGATAAAGTTGTTCTTTTAAATTTTTAGCCTGATCGCTTAAGTAGATCAACTTATTGCGACGGTCGTTCCCGTCCTCTACCCGCTTCACCATTTCGCGCTTCACCAGATTATCAATCAGGTAGGTCATGCTCGATTTATCTTTCAACGTTATATCGGCAATTTCCTGCTGGTTAATACCATCCTTACGCCAAAGGCACGATAGCACTTCCAGCATTTCGAAAGAGAGGTTCATGTTGTTCTCCTTCATCCGTAGCTGAATGCTTTGCCGGGTTTTGTTACGCATCTCCTGCATGGCCCTGCCTAATTCTAACGCTATTTCTGCTTTATTTACGGTCGCCATTTTTTAGGATTTAATGAGCTGCATCGGCAAGGTTTACTTTGGCTTTGCTTCGTTTTATAAATATCAGCACAATAGGCACACAAACCAAAAACATAACGCCTACCCATAAAAAAACGTCCATATATGACAGTAGCGTGGCTTGCTTGGTAACAGCACCATCCAGCATGGCATAGGCCGTTTGCCGGGCAGTAATACTATCCAGGCCATTGTGCCTCAAGCTTGCCGTCATTTGAGCAACGCGCTGCTGCACGTTTAAATCATTTACGTTTAAGTGGGTAATTAATGTACTGCGATGCACCTGCGTTTGCCGCGATACAAAAGTCGAGATCAACGCCACACCGAATGAACCTCCCAACTGCCGCATCATACCCGAAAACGCCGCCCCCTGACCAATCTCCGGTCCCTTCAAAGTGGATAGCGACATGGTACTCACCGGTACAGAAAGTAAGCCCAAACCAAACCCACGAATGATGAGTATCCAAAAGAAATCGCCGCTGCTTGTGAATGGCGTTAATATCGTGTACGATAAATAACTGTATACGAAAAACACCGTCATCCCTATCGCGATCAGGTATTTTTGCGGGATGCCTTTCTGTATCAGTATAGCTACCACAGGCATCATTACGGCCACAAATAAGGTGCTTGGTAACTGCAACATACCCGACTGCTGGGCTGTCCACCCCAATAGTGATTGCGTATACAATGGTATCACAAAGGTTGATCCAAACAAACCCAAGCCCATAATAAAGGATAGCAATACCCCTATCCTAAGGTTCCCGTTTTTGAGTACGCGGAGATTTACGATAGGATATTTGTAGGAGAGCTCGCGCCAGATGAAAAGGTATAGACCTAAAAAAGCAGTGACACATAGTACAATGATAACGCTACTGCTAAACCAGTCGTCCTCCTGACCTTTCTCTAACACATATTGCAGGGACGAGATGCCGACGGTAAGCAAACCAATGCCCCACCAATCAACCTGACTGGCTGGCCGTTTCTCCTCGTATTTAGGGCTTCGCACATATTGCAGCGTAAGCAAAGTAGCAATAATACCTACCGGGATGTTGATGTAAAATATAAATGGCCACGAGTAATTATCAACTATATAACCACCCAGCGGCGGGCCAAGCGTTGGGCCTACAATTACGCCCAGGGTATAAATAGCTTGCGCCATGGCACGTTTTTCAGTCGGCCAGCTTTCGGTAATAATTGTTTGTGAGGTTACCAGCAGTGCGCCCCCACCCATACCTTGCAAAAACCTGAAGATCACCAACTCCCAGATATTATGGGCATTACCGCATAAAAATGAACATATAGTAAATATCACAACCGATGCCGCAAAGTAATTACGCCGGCCAAACTGCTGCGAGAGCCAGCTGGTCATGGGTACGATGATTACGTTGGCCAATGAATAAGCCGTAATAACCCAACTGATCTCATTTAAGGTAGCGCCGAGGTTACCGCGCATATCATTAAGCGCAACGTTAACAATGGTGGTATCAATAATCTCTAACAGGGCACAAAACACGGCGGTAATGGTGATGATGATCCGCCGCGGCCCATATTCAACTAAAGATTGTGCTTGCATATATTATTGGTAGTGATATACAAAGTTAAATAATTGATAGTTTGAATTCAAACCAATATTTATTGAATTTACATTTCAACCACATGGCTTGTTGCTGGGCTCAAACTAATCACATCGTCAAACTAATCAAGCACTTAACCATACTATTCAACGCTAAAAATTTAAACCATTGTTAATATATTTCACCCTTAGTAAAATAAGGCCGATTTTAATGCGTACCTTGCGCACTTATTAAAAATAATACAATGCAAAAAGAAGGAACAGTAAAGTTCTACGATACCACTAAAGGTTTCGGCTTTATTTCACAAAGCGAAAACAGAAATGATGTTTTCGTTCACTCAACTGGCTTAATCGACGAAATTCGTGAAAACGACAAAGTTTCTTTCGATATCGAAGAAGGCAGAAAAGGACCAAATGCGGTAAATGTTAAAGTAATCTAAGAAATACTATAAATTTAATCGTGAGCACTTGCCTAACCGGCAGGTGCTTTTTGTTTATAAAAAAATTAAATCCAACAGTAAAATATGGCAAAATCCCAGGCAACCTTCATGAAAAAACAACTCGAAAAAAACCGTCAGAAAAAGAAAGAAGAGAAAGAGTTTCGTAAACAACAGCGTCAGGAAAGCGCTTCAGGAGGTGATCTGGATAGCATGATGGCTTATGTCAACGAATTTGGCGAAATTGTATCAACCCCGCCCGAACCCCAAAAAACCAATACCCCCAGTTAAGCAATTATCCCAATATAAATCCAATAGTGCTTTGAGTTGAATCATCTTTCAATCAGCTATTGGATTTCTTTATAACCAGCCCATCTCCACTTTTTTTATCATTCAGCGATAGTGAAGAATCTTCTGCGATTAGTTTACGTCGAAAGGTTTCCATTCACTCATTCACCACTCACGCCCTCACTCATTAGATTCCATTCACTCATTTTATCATTCACTCCTTCTCTCACTGCTTCTTGTTAATATAGTACAATCATTTGTTGAATTAACACAAGTACAAGGCGTATTACATTGTTACTTTTAGCCGCTAACTAATTGTTTTTTATAATAAACAAATCGACACTAATGCGTAACTAAGACACATTAGCCATTTCAATATTGTATATCAACACATTAGTTAAACAATAAAGATCTATAAATCATATATGAGAAAAAGAGTTTCCGGGTACCTGTTCTGTAGCATTTTGCTTTTGGCAACAGCCGGTGCTAACGCACAAAGCAAACCAGCTACCAGCACCGACGCCAAAATTGCAGCCATTATCAAAAAGCTGACGCTCGAAGAAAAAATAGCCATGGTACATGCCAACGGCCTGTTTTCATCTGCAGGTGTTAAGCGTTTGGGCATCCCCGAACTGGTGAGCGATGACGGCCCTTTAGGTGTACGCGAAGAAGTTAAACCCGGTTGGGGATCGGCCAATTTACTGACCGACTCTGCTACCTTTTTCCCTAATGGATCAGCACTTGCTGCAACCTGGAACCCCGAACTGGCTTACCGTTACGGCCACGATATGGGCGAAGAAGCCCGTGCCCGCAACAAACAAGTGATGCTGGCCCCGGCCTTTAATATAGCACGTACACCGCTTTGCGGCCGTACTTATGAATATTATTCAGAAGATCCGTTTTTGAATGCTCGGTTGGCAGTTGCTTCGGTTCATGGCATCCAAAGCCAGCACGTAGCTGCCTGCGTTAAACACTTTGCAGTAAATAACCAGGAAGTTGAGCGCGACCGTGTAAGTGTAAACATCGACGAACGCGCCCTGCGCGAAATTTACCTGCCTGCATTTAAAGCATCTATTACCGAAGGTGGTGCATGGACCATCATGTCGGCCTATAACAAGGTACGTGGGGTTTATTGTTCTGAGAATCCTTATCTGCTTAAAAAGATCTTAAAAGGCGAGTGGAAATTTAAAGGTTTAGTAATGAGCGACTGGGGCGGCACTCACAGCACAGTGGCCGCAGCTAACAACGGCCTCGATTTGGAAATGGGTTCGGGTGAGAAATACGATAAGTACTATTTCGCTACAGCCCTGCTTGATTCTGTTAAAGCAGGCAAGGTAAGCGTAAAAACTATCGACGAAAAAGTACGCCGCATTTTATGGGTAATGTACCAGACCTCGTTAAGCGCCAATCAACCAAAAGGCAGCATGGCCACGCCTGCGCATAGCAAAACCGCTTATGATATTGCTTCAGAATCAATCGTATTATTGAAAAACGACAAGCACTTACTGCCTTTAAATACATCTGGCATTAAGAGCATAGCCGTAATTGGCGATAACGCTACACACACTTTCCACTTAGGTGGCTTTGGTGCAGGCGTTAAAGCTAAATATGAAATTAATGCTTTAACCGGCTTAAAAAACAGGTTAGGCAATAGCGTTAATATCAAATTTGCACAAGGTTATTCGGGCGTTTATATCCCGACAAAGGAGAATCACATGGGTGATGATTACAATCATTCAGACGCTACCATGGTGAGCGAGGCAGTTGCTGCGGCTAAATCAACCGATATGGCTATCCTGTTTGTTGGCGGCAACCGCGATTACGAAAGCGAAGGCCGCGACCGTAAAGACCTATCGTTACCTTTCGGCGAGCAAACTTTAATCGATGCGGTGACTGCTGCCAACCCCAACACTATTGTGGTGGTAGTGGGTGGTGCACCTTATGATATTGGTGCAATTAAAAAAAACAACCACACCATTGTATGGTCGTGGTATAATGGTTCTGAAAACGGTAATGCTTTGGCCGATGTGCTGTTGGGTAAAATAAACCCTTCTGGTAAATTGCCTTTCACTTTCCCGGCTTCGTTGAGCGATTCACCGTCAGAAGCTTTAAACGCATACCCTGGCAAAGATTTAAAGGTTGATTATAAAGAAGGAATTTTGGTAGGCTATCGTTGGTTCGACACTAAAAACATCGATCCTCTGTATCCTTTTGGTTATGGCTTATCATATACCAATTATGATTATGATGGCTTATATGCCGATAGAGCAACTTATAAATCAACCGATAACATCACTGCTACGGTTAAAGTAAAAAACACCGGTAAATATGCAGGTAAAGAAACAGTGCAGTTGTACGTGCATAAAGCAGGCTCAAAGGTTGATCGGGCTGAGAAAGAACTGAAAGCCTTCAAAAAAGTATGGATCGCAGCCGGGCAAACTGCTACTGTAACGCTTAAAATACCGGCTAAAGATCTGGCCTATTTTGATGCAACAGCTATGAAATGGGTTGTTGAACCGGGCAAGTATAAATTGCTGGCAGGCACATCATCAAAAGATATTAAAAAAGAAACCACAATAAACATCAATTAATAATAATCAACTAAATCTCGGAAAGTCCTTCGGTTAATTCTGAAGGGCTTTTTTTGTTGGATTAAGTGTCGACACGAGGTCATATTCAATTGCCACGCAGTTGCAGTATCTAAATAAATGATATATATTATAGCTTTGTATTATACCGTGAAATTAAATGTTATCTGAACCCTCATACCTGGCCGCCCGCATGGTGGCTTCGACCATAGAATCGCACTTTGCAAAGCACCTTAATGAGGCGCGCAAAATGGGCAAGAGAAATTTGGCCGCGCAACCGCCTATACATATTATTGAGGCTATTATTGATGCTGCATTCTGGGCCAGTTTACAGCGCGAGGAAGGGCATTCGCCTAAAATATCCATCGCTTTAGTACATCCTGATCAAGCCGACAGACCGCTGAACTTTGGGCGAAAACTCAGATTAACACCTCATAACCTTAATAAGTTATCTCCTGCTGTTGAAAACCCCGGCATTCATTTGGCGGTATGGAACGAGGGCGACGATGTATACATCTGGGGAACTACACACGGTATCCCCCACATTTGCTTTGTGCTTGAGGTTATTGAACCCGGCTTGGTAGTTATTAAACACAGCCGTGTTGATGGCTTCGGCAAATTTGTAAACATCGCCATATTAAAAGGTGATAAAATTAAAATAGTAGACGAAAGTAACTCCAACACCTCGGGCGATTTCCCTGATCTGATGGCCTCTTTAATGGGGATGCCTCTTCCTTCTTACCTATCTAATTCGGTAAATGTTTGGGTGGAACT
>CAHJXH010000076.1 GCA_903644075.1 Sphingobacteriaceae bacterium
TGTTTCCCGACACCCGACTCCTGACCTCCCGCCTCAGATATCGGGAATCTAACACTCGCACCAACACTTTTGCCTATCCAGTTGCGCTGCATTTCTTTTAGCGGTTCTGGCCAGTCAATGGTGTCTAAGCCTTGCAGTAAACGCTCGGCGTAGGCGGTGATGCGCATGCTCCACTGCATCATTTTCTTTTGTTCAACAGGGTATCCGCCGCGCTCAGAGAAGCCGTCTTTTACCTCGTCGTTTGCCAATACGGTACCCAAAGCGGCGCACCAGTTTACGGTGCTTTCGCGCAGGTAGGTAAGGCGATATTTTAATAATTCCTGTTGTTGTTCTTCGGATGATAATGCTTTCCATTCATCGGCGGTGAAGGTTAAAACTTCTTCGTCGCTTACAGCGTTAATGCCTTTCGATCCTTTGCTTTCAAAATGCTCAACCAGGGTGGTAATAGATTCTGCTTTGTCGGCAGCCTTGTTATACCAGGAGTTAAACAGTTCCATAAAGATCCACTGCGTCCACTTGTAATAACCGGGCGAACTGGTGCGCACCTCACGGCTCCAGTCGAACGAGAAACCGATCTGGTCTAACTGGCGGCGGTAGGTGGCAATATTGTCTTCGGTTGTAATGGCAGGGTGCTGGCCGGTTTGTATAGCATATTGCTCGGCCGGTAAACCAAACGAATCATAACCCATTGGGTGCAATACGTTAAAGCCTTTGAGGCGTTTATAGCGCGCAAAAATATCAGAAGCGATATAACCCAGCGGGTGGCCAACGTGCAAACCTGCTCCCGATGGATAAGGGAACATATCCAACACAAAATACTTTGGTTTTGACGATTGGTTGTCGGCTTTAAATGTTTGATTGGTAGCCCAAAACTGCTGCCACTTTTTCTCGATGTCTTTAAACTGATAATCCATTATTGCTAACGCTATAAAAAAATGCGATTGCGAATTTAAGAAAAATGACGGCTTATCTAATAGACTTTGCGCATTAAGCATTTTTTAGCAAAGTGCTAACTGATAAGCACTACTATAAATGTCATTATCAGTATAGGTTAATTAATCAGCTTGTTGATACGCGGCTGAAGTATCATTTCTATAAGATAGGCCAGGCCAAGCACCGCTGCTATTTTTATTACAGCTTCCAGCACCGGGTTTAAGTTAAGTGATAATTGAACCAATATGGGATAATGAATAACATAGATGCCGTAAGATATTGGCGCTATTTTGGCAAACGGTTTAAAAATACCAACCAGCTGTTTAGTGAATTTTGTTGCAAATATAGTAAGCGATACACATACAAACGCAAATGCAAAATGCCGGAAAATGAGGTATGGATAAACACCCAGCGAAATGTGTTTATTTGCGCGATAGCTTATTAAGCATGTTATGCCGAGCGTTATTAAAATGAGTGTATAATACAACACCAGATTTTTGGCATGTGCCCTGTTTCTTGTGCCTAGAAAATATTCTCCCAGTTCGAGCCCGCTCCACCAGATAAAGAAGTAAGATAAAACGAGGAAAATATGATTAGGGAAAAGTATATAAATAATAAGGTTGATTAATGAAAATATACCGATGTAATGAACCCGGTCTTTATTATTTTGCAGAATTGGGAAGAGAAAAGGAAAAAGCAAATAAAATGTCCACTCGTACGAAAGTGACCATAACGGGGCATTACCTAAAAAGGGAGCTACATCGACCCCAGGTTTGCCGGTCGAAAAATCTTGCAGCATGAGGATATTGCCAATTAACTGCTTGACAGGGAAGATATGGCTTACAACCACTATAGAAATAATGAGCGCACAGAAAAAGGGAAAATAAATGCGGCGAGCCCTTCTTATAAAATATTTTCTTAAGGAGTGATCCTTGCTTTTAGCATAAGAAATAAAGATCACAAACCCTGATAATATAAAGAAGATAATTACGGCTTCCTGGCCGAAACGAAATAATGCACTTAAAGAAGCCGGTGCGTTTTTGTTGCTAAGTATCCAATGCCCGATAGCTACATAAATACTTGCGAAACCGCGTAGCGACTCTAAGTGGGTCAATTTCTTCATTTGTGTATAAAATATCAGGATTTAAAAAATCACCGGCAAATTAATGATATTTGGTAATGTAATGCTACTATTGTTGTAATTGTAATCAATATAAATCTCAGCCTGTATAATTAATGAAGCGCTTATTCTCCAACCTAACCTTCCAGGTTATTATTGCTATTGTGCTCGGCGTGGTAGTCGGCATATATTTTAAAGGGTTTGCACCAACGGCGCAGACCATCAGCAAGGTGTTTATCAGTATGATCACGATGTTGATTGCACCCATCATTTTCTTCGTCATCGTGCTCGGTATTGCCGGTATGAATGATATGAAAAAAGTGGGCAGGGTAGGTGGTAAGGCCATTTTATACTTCGAGGTAGTAACCACTTTTGCTTTGGTGCTGGGTGTGGTATTCGCCAACGTACTGCGCCCCGGCGATGGCATGGTAGTAAACGCTGCCCACAAGGTGGACCCTAAACTGGCCGGTTACGAAGCCCAGGCAGCCCAGATGCACTGGGGCGATTTCTTTGCCCATATTGTACCAGGCAACGTGATCGAAGCTTTTGCCAAAGGCGATATTCTGCAAATCCTGTTCTTTGCGATCCTGTTCGGCTATGGATTGAGTAAAATGGGCGATAGCGGTAAATCTGTTATAGAAGGGATTGATAAACTCTCTAAAGTGTTTTTCAATATCATGGGTGTGGTGATGAAGTTTGCACCCATCGGCGCTTTCGGCGGTATGGCATTTACGGTGGGTACTTACGGAATTTCGACCCTGTTACCCATGCTGAAACTATTGGGTGCCGTTTACCTGGCTATGCTGGTATTCATATTCGTGGTGCTCAATGTGATTTGCTTTATCAATAAAATCAGCTTGTGGCAGTATCTAAAGTTTATCCGCCAGGAGATATTGATCGTGTTCGGAACATCATCATCTGAACCTGTACTACCAAGCATGATGATAAAGATGGAGCAATTCGGCTGCGCAAAATCTGTCGTGGGTTTGGTGATCCCGACCGGCTATTCATTTAACCTGGATGGTACTACGATCTATCTTTCTATGTCGGTTATCTTTTTGGCGCAGGCTTTTCATATCCCGCTTTCGCTGGGGCAACAGTTAACTATTATAGGTATCCTGATGGTGACTTCTAAAGGTGCGGCAGGTGTTACAGGCAGTGGTTTTATTGTATTGGCTTCCACACTAACAGCTATTAAAGTAATCCCGGTTGAAAGCGTGGCGATACTGTTAGGTGTGGACAGGTTTATGTCGCTTGCCCGTGCTTTAACCAATGTTATTGGTAATGGTATTGCAAGTGTAGTTATTGCTAAGAGTGAAAAGGCGTTTGATGAAGAGAAGTATAGGTTGGCGATTAGTGCGGGGGAATGATTTCGGAGGTCGGATGTTTGATTTCGGAATTGGTATAGTGGAATAGATAAACCACCACCAATCTACCCCTTATTTTAACCTTTTTATAACACAAACATTACCTTGTAAATTTTATATAACATAGCCGTTAAGAGGCGTAAAAATAATTTGACTTTATAGTCAATAACTTTAGCTTTGCCATCGTAAAAGAAAAAAACCATGAGCGTTCTCGTAAATAAAGATTCAAAAGTTATAGTACAGGGTTTTACCGGTAACGAAGGTACCTACCATGCCTCGCAAATGATTGAGTACGGAACCCAGTTGGTTGGCGGTGTTACGCCAGGCAAAGGTGGCCAGAAACACTTAGATAAACCGGTATTTAATACCGTTAAAGATGCGGTTGACGAAACCGGTGCTGATGTATCTATCATATTTGTACCTCCTGCTTTTGCAGCTGATGCCATTATGGAAGCTGCTGAGGCTGGCATTAAAGTGATTGTTTGTATTACCGAAGGTATCCCAACCAAGGATATGATTGCGGTTAAAGAATATTTAACTGATAAAGACACCCGTTTAATTGGCCCTAACTGCCCGGGTATTATTACTGCCGATGAGGCTAAAATTGGTATCATGCCAGGCTTTATCTTCAAAAAAGGTAATGTGGGTGTGGTTTCAAAATCAGGAACTTTAACTTACGAAGCGGTTGACCAGGTTGTGAAAGCCGGTTTGGGTATCACTACTGCTATCGGTATTGGTGGCGACCCGATTATTGGTACACCAACCAAAGAAGCGGTTGAGTTATTGATGAACGACCCGGATACACACGGTATCATCATGATTGGTGAAATTGGTGGTGGTATGGAAGCTGAAGCTGCCCTTTGGATCAAAGAACATGGTACTAAACCCGTGGTAGGCTTTATCGCTGGCCAAACTGCGCCTCCGGGACGCCGTATGGGTCACGCTGGTGCTATCGTTGGCGGTACTGATGATACTGCTGCTGCCAAAATGAAAATTATGGCCGAGTGCGGTATCCGCGTAGTAGAATCACCTGCCGAAATTGGTGCTGCCATGGCAGAAGAACTGGCTAAATTAGGTAAGTAAGAGAATCAAGAATCGAGAGTCGGGAATCAAGACCTGCTTTTAAGATATGAAAATCCCGGTCCGTTTGGATCGGGATTTTTTTGTTTCTGTTATCTATTTTTATTATTGCGGGGAGCGAATGTAACGAATGCGTTAGTTGGTAAAATAAAGGCATTGATTATTAGTTGTTTATGATGGTCGTTGATTTGCTCTAAAAGGATGGTTTGGACGGGGTTGAGAAAAAAATACCTTTACAAGCTAACACATAAAAATGCAACGTTCAATCATGGAGCAACCAAGCCAGCAATCTGCTAAAAAAGTATGGGTAAAACCCGAGGTCGAGATTATTGATACTGATTATATTCAGAGCGGACAAGTGCCCAATGGTCCAGAAGGCCATTTGACGACGCCTAGTATGCGTAAATATTACAGCTAGTACTATATTTATAACACACAAATATGCAACATTCGATCAAAGAGCAATCAAGCCAGCAATCTGCTAAAAAGGTATGGATAAAGCCCGAAGTAGAGATTATTGATACTGATTATATTCAAAGTGGTCAGCGAACTGGAGGACCGGAAGGGCAACGTACAACTGTATTTAGCGCGAATGAAAGGTATCAAAGTTAGTGCTCAATTAATACTTAAAAAAAAGCCAGTTAAACATTAACTGGCTTTTTTAATTGCGATTTACGAGCTAAATCAACCGCATTTCTGTATCGTCAAAGCTATGTAAATAATAGCATACGGTACAAACCAAGCGGCTTTTAATGCGTATATTTATATAAGTGAAAGAGATATTCTATCCTTTACTCATTCAAAATTCACGCATTAAATTTATGGAATATAACAAGCTAACACCCGAAGAAGAAAGGGTAATACTATATAAAGGTACAGAGCGCCCCTTTACCGGCGAACTGTTGAACAATAAAGCAGAAGGGCTGTATGTTTGCCGCCGTTGCGACGCCGCGCTTTACACTTCTGATACCAAATTTGAATCGTTTTGCGGATGGCCAAGTTTCGATGATGAAATACCCGGTGCCGTACGTAAGGAAACTGATGCAGATGGCAGCCGTACCGAAATACTTTGCGCCAACTGTGGTGCACATCTGGGCCACGTATTTACCGGTGAAAGGTTTACACCTAAAAATACACGCCACTGCGTAAACTCGGTGTCGATGAAGTTTGTGCCGCTTGAAAAATAATTAAAGGGGAGTCCGGAATCGGGAGTCCAGAATCGAGACAAGCTCCACTCAGTACGTCCTTGCGAAGCAATCCCCGATTAGCAGAGCTGCTCTGTAACATTCGCGATTGCTTCGTTCCTCGCAATGACGATAGCCAATAAAGCCTTGCTGATTATCAGTAAGGCTTTGTTTTTATAAAGTCAATATTAGGCAGGGGGTAAATCCCGGTCGGGATATAATCGCTAACTTTGCAACATGCACGCCCACACCAAACACGAAATAGTTGCCTGCGAACGTTGCCGTTCGCCGTTTGAGTGTAAGGCTAACCCCTTTACCAAATGCCAGTGCATGACAGTGCAGCTCAATATTAATGAAACCCAATACATTAGTGAGCAGTATGACGGTTGCCTTTGTGCCGCTTGTTTAACCGTGCTGCGCGATGAGTACCGGGCCGAAATGTCGCTTTCTGAAAATCGTCAATAGTTTCTTTTTTATTGATGTTGGTTTTTCACCGACAATCGCCCTCCATCCACCCCAATTAATCATTGAGCGAATGAACCAGTCGCCCCCTCAGCCAACTCTATTCACCGAAAAAATACCCCTGCTCACCTAAAACAACTGTGGTTAAAATGACTTGTGAAGCACCTTTGTAGTGTAAATCAACACACAATGTCATGAAAACACTACTAATTAGTTTCTTAATCTACTACATCGAACGGGCCGAAATATTTATGCATGTTTTTCGCGAACTGACTAATTAATACAGCGCAAAGTAACATTAGTCGATGCAATCACTTTATTTGTCTATATCTTATTGATTGTTACAAACAAATAGTGCAGTTTTATCGTAGTAAAAGCAATAAACCTCTACCGTTTTAAATTGCAAATTGCTGTATATGAAAAACTTTACTTACTTATTACTGCTTGTGCTGTTTTTGGCCGCCTGTAAAAAAGGCGACGTAAAGCCCATTGCTATGATTCCGTGTAAAGACACTCTGCAGCATGATATAATAAGCGTAAACGGCGCTACCAAAACACTAATAAACCAGGAAATAAGTTTCAATATCAGCTGGAAAGCTATTAACGGCTGCGATCAGTTTGTAAACTTCAAACAAGATACTACCGAAAACACCATCGATATTAAGGCTTATGCTGTACATGATAGCTGCGGCGTTTGTGCTGTTACTACAACTACTTATAAGCCGGCAGTTTATAAATTTAAAGCTGCTAAGGCCGGCACCTATTACCTTAAGTTCTACAAAACAGGTGTAGCCCCCAATAACCAGCCCATAACTGATACCCTGCTGGTAGAATAATAAAATCAGGCATCTTAATTGTATACAATATTTCATAAACAATAGCTTATGAAAAAGGGAGATACTGTGCATTGGAGCTGGGGCAAAGGCCAGGGCGAAGGCAAAATTGAAAAGAAATACGACAAACCTGTTGAAAAGCATATCAAAGGTGCAACCGTAAAACGTAATGCCACCAAGGATGAGCCCGCGTATGAGGTGAAGACTGATAAGGGTGATAAGGTTTTGAAATCGGAGAGTGAATTGAAGAACCCCTCCTAACCTCCCCGAACAACCTCTCCCCAACCCTCCCCGAAGGGGAGGGAGCTAAAATCCCTCCCCTTCGGGGAGGTTAGGAGGGGTGCTCACCGCTTTTTATCCTCTATTCACCGAAAAACTATGCTGTTATTGACTGCCGAAGATTTATATTTAGGCTATGGTAAAAAACCCAATTATAACCGTTAAAAACCTGGTGAAGCAGTACGGTGACTTTACGGCGGTTAAAGATATTAGTTTCGAAGTTTTTGAAGGCGAAATATTCGGGCTGCTTGGGCCCAACGGTGCCGGTAAAACCACTACACTGGAGATCATTGAAACGCTACGGAGTAAAACATCGGGTGAGGTAATTGTTGATGGCTTCAACGTAGATAGTGACCCCAGCAGCATTAAAAAACGAATTGGCGTACAGCTACAGGCCGCAGGTTATTATCCCAACCTCAATCTTGCCGAACTGATAGAACTTTTCTGTGGCCTTTATGGCATCAAGGTGAGCCCGATGGATATGTTGGAGAAAGTAAACCTTACAGATAAAGCCAAAGCGAAATACAAGGATCTTTCGGGCGGACAAAAGCAGCGGTTTTCTATCGCTACCACATTGATCAATAATCCTCGTGTAGTTTTTCTGGATGAGCCTACAACCGGTCTCGACCCACAAGCACGCCGTAACCTTTGGGACCTGATCAAAGAAATTCAAAAAGCTGGGACAACAGTAGTAATCACTACCCATTACATGGACGAAGCTGAAGTGCTTTGCGACCGCGTTGCCTTTGTTGATGGCGGTCACATCATCGGCATCGATACCCCCGATCATTTTATCGACACGCTGGTAGCCTCTGGCTTCGAGCGCAAAAAACAGGTAAAGCAGGCCAACCTCGAGGATGTATTTATTAACCTCACAGGCAAGGAGTGGAGAGAAGGGTAGTATGGTTATTAAGTTAATAAGTAATAACCTTTCAGAGCCAATAACCAGTTACTAATAACTCAATAACCAAACTCAGATGAAACCATATAGTAATTTTAACGCAACAATGGCAATTGCCAAGGCCAGTTTGCGCTCCATATTCCGCAGCCCATCGGCGGTTGTGTTTAGTCTGCTTTTTCCGTTGATATTTATTACGGTGTTTGCCAATATTGGCGGCGGCGGTGTTAAGGTAGATGTGGGTGTAGCCAAAGGAAGTGATACCCTTAACCCCATTTACCAGGCATTGAAAAAAGTAAGCGTGGTTAACCTCATCACCAAACAATCGGCCGAAGAGATGCAGAAAAACCTGGAGAAAGGGTCCATCGATGCCATGATCGAGATCCGCAAAAACATTGCTCCACCGGTATTCACTGTTAACGTAAAATACACCCGTGCATCTGCCGAAAAAGGAAATATCCTGAAATCGCTGCTACAGAGCATGCTTTTCCAGGTTAATACCAGTCGCGCCGATTCCCTGCCGCCTGTTGCCGAATTGAAGGAATCGACTGTAACCGGCCGCGAGTATAAATACATCGACTTTATTTTACCCGGTCAGCTAGGCTTTTCACTGCTCAGCACTGGCGTATTCGGTACCGCATTTGTGTTCCTGAGTTTGCGCCAAACATTGGTGATCAAACGCTTTTTTGCCACCCCGGTTAAACGCTACAGTATTGTACTGGGCGAAATGATTGCCCGTGTAGTGTTTGCTATGGCAGGTGCTATTTGTATTATCGCCATCGGCCATTATGCTTTCGGTTTTACGCTGATACATGGTTGGGTAACTGTGCTTAATATGTTGGCGCTGGCTCTGGTCGGGCTCATTATTTTTATGGGCTTTGGTTTTACGGTATCGGGTATTGCGAAGAATGAGAGTTCGATACCGCCGCTATCTAATATTATAACCTTGCCGCAATTCCTGCTATCGGGTACCTTTTTCTCAACCTCGGCTTTCCCTAAATGGATGCAGCCTATTAGTAATGCTCTGCCGCTAACACACTTAAACAATGCGATGCGTAAAGTGGCTTTCGAAGGGGCAGGGCTGGGCGATGTAACCCATCAGCTATTAATATTGCTGGTTTGGGGAATTGTGATTTACGCAATAGCCATTAAAACCTTTAAATGGGAGGCTTAATTTAGTATTTCCTAATTGTAACGTTGTTGTTATATTTGCGGCTTTGTTAATGTTAAATTAACATTGATTGCAAATGATTTTAAAACGGTTTCTTTTTACAGCAGTGCTTTTTACAACTACGATTTGTGGTTTTGCTCAATCGTTTAGTAAAACAGGGAGTTGGGGGTTAATCACCGTGGTTTTACCCGGCAGTGTTGAGCACCGCTGGGGTGGCTACATGGAGTTACAAACCCGTACTAATGAAATGCTGTTTAAGCAATTTTATTATACTGAAGTAAAAGGGGGCGTGAGCTATAATTTTACAAATAACTTCTCAGCCTTAATAGGTACCGGCCGTTATACTACCTATAATTATAAAGATGTTGATGCCGGACCTACTATTAAAGAAGATCGCCTGTGGGAGCAATTTACCCTCCTGGAATACTTTGACCGCATAAAAATTGAGAACCGGGTGCGTATTGAGCAACGCTGGCTTAATAGCGCTTACCGTAACCGTTTCCGCTACCGGCTTAATTTAATTGTGCCGTTTAATCATCCCAAAATTCAGGCTGGTACAGTTTTTACATCCGTGTTTGATGAGGTTTTCTTCAACAATAAAGCACCCAATTTCGAGCGAAACCGTATTTCCGCAACGCTAGGTTACCAGTTTACCAAGGCCATTAGCTTGCAAGCCGGTTGGATGAACCAGTACAATAACCTGCCCGCATCAACCAACGATAAAAACAATATGATGGTGGTTTTTATGTACAACATTCAGCGTAAAAAAGGCCCCCAGCACGAGCAATTGCCTACCACAAAAGATTAATTTGAGATTAACTAAACACATTCTATATAGCTGTGTTTTTAACTTAACCTAATTTTAACCTTCTCATTTTAACTTTTTGATTTATCTTAGCGCGAATTATTGTATTGTATACACTTACCATAAAAAAGTAATAAAAAATGAGCTTAATCATTGATGTCCATGCCCGCCAGATTCTGGATTCTCGCGGTAACCCAACAATTGAAGTTGAAGTATTAACCGAAAACGGCGCACTTGGCCGTGCTGCAGTACCGTCTGGTGCTTCAACGGGTGTGCATGAGGCTGTTGAGCTGCGTGATAACGATAAAAATGTTTACATGGGTAAAGGCGTTTTAAAAGCCGTTGCCAACGTAAACGATATAATTGCTAAAGAATTACAAGGTATCGATGTGTTTGAACAAAACGCTATCGATAAAATTATGATTGCCCTTGATGGCACCGAAAACAAAGGTAAATTAGGTGCTAACGCTATATTAGGTGTTTCATTAGCTGTGGCTAAAGCTGCTGCTCAAGAAAGCCGCCAGCCTTTATACCGCTACATTGGTGGTGTAAACGCTAACACATTGCCAATCCCGATGATGAACATCGTTAACGGTGGTTCACACTCTGATGCGCCTATCGCGTTCCAGGAGTTTATGATTATGCCAATTGGCGCTCCTTCATTCTCTGAGGCTTTAAGATGGGGTACTGAAGTATTCCACAACCTGAAAAAGATTTTACACGACAGAGGTTTATCAACTGCAGTGGGTGACGAAGGTGGTTTCGCTCCAACTTTCGAAGGTACTGAAGATGGTGTTGAAACCATTTTACAAGCTATCGAAAAAGCAGGTTACAAACCAGGTGAAGATATTTACTTAGCGTTTGACTGTGCTGCTTCTGAGTTTTATGTAGACGGTAAATACGACTATACTAAATTTGAAGGCGAAAAAGGCGCTATCCGCACCAGCGAAGAGCAAGCTGATTACCTGGCTTCATTAGCTGCTAAATACCCAATCGTTTCTATCGAAGATGGTATGGCTGAGGATGACTGGGCTGGCTGGAAATTATTAACCGAAAAAATCGGCGATAAAGTACAACTGGTAGGTGACGATTTGTTTGTAACCAACGTTAAACGTTTACAAAGAGGTATCGACGAAGATACTGCTAACTCTATCCTGGTTAAAGTAAACCAAATTGGTTCATTAACTGAGACTATTGATGCAGTAACTCTGGCACAAACTAACGGTTATACTTCTGTAATGAGCCACCGTTCTGGCGAAACTGAGGATGCTACTATTGCAGACTTAGCTGTTGCCCTTAACTGCGGTCAAATCAAAACTGGTTCTGCATCACGTTCAGACAGGATCGCTAAATACAACCAGTTATTACGTATCGAAGAAGAATTAGGCGAGAACGCTAAGTTTATCGGTAAAAACTTCAAATACGTTAAAAAGAAATAATTTGAGTTGAATAGGTTGACTGGTTGATCAGTTAGCCTTCAGAATTAAACAGAAAAGCCGGCTTTATGCCGGCATTTCTGTTTAAAGTATTTTATTACTTACGGGTTCATCCTGTTAAAATACTCGGTAATAGTTTCATTGTTTGCTGCCGCTCTGCTTTCGCTTGTGCCGAAGGTTAATTCAGTTTTGCCTTCTTTCAGCTGATTAAATATAGATTCCAAAAAATCAGTAACAGAGGGGTGTCCGTCATGAATGCCTTTTCCGCCTAGGTCTGTGTTTAATGCGGGTGGGATAATCTCAATTACTTCGGTATCTGTTTCTTTCAACTGGTGCCTTAACGATAGGGTGAACGATCGCATAAATGCTTTGGTGCCGCAATAAACCGGCACTTTCGAAAGCGGAACAAATGCCAGGCCCGAGGTAACATTCATAACCGTATCCGGCGATTTTACATTTAAAAACAGTTGGGTTAAATGCAGAGGAGCTGCAATGTTGATGGCAATTTCGCTTTCGGCTTTTTTGTAGAAATCATCGTCGGCAACGTTCATCCAGTTTTGGATACCTGCATTGTTGACAAGCACATTCACATCCGGGTGATTGGCTGCAATCCAGTTAAAAAGCTCGATGCGTTCTGCCTCGTTAGCAATGTCGCACACTTTGGTAATCACAGTGGGGGACTTCTCGGTTACTTCGTTTAATGCTTCTTGTCGTCTGCCGCAAATAATTACGGTGTTATTTTCCTTAATAAACCGTTCGGTAAGCCCCAGCCCAATACCTGTAGCGCCGCCGGTAATGAGGATCTTGTTGTTTGATAAATTCATGGTGATGTTATAATATTATTCGTTTTTTGTACGGTAAGTCAATTCGGTAGGTGTTAGCCCAAACAATTTTTTAAATGCAAATGAAAAGTGCGACAAGGCTTCGAAACCCAGGTCGAGATAAATTTCGGATGCTTTTTCATTCTTTTTCTCGATCAGGAAGTATGCCTCCTGTAATCGTTTTTGCACTAACCAACGGTTAGGCGTTTGATTGAAAATGGCTTTAAAATCTCGCTTGAAAGCTGAGATGCTTCGCCCGGTTAAATAAGCGAACCGCTCAACGCTTACGTTGAATTTATAATTGCGGTTCATAAACTCTTCAAGGTTGATTTTTTCAGGCTGGCCGAAATCGAAAAGTATGCCTGCCAGTTCGGGTTGATTTTGCAGGAGGATCATCAGTAATTCTTCCCGTTTGATGTCCGAAAAAGTCGGCTCAATTTTGCCATGGCTATAGTAAGGTAACAGGGAATGAATGAAAGTAGGGATTAGCTCACTTATGGTTATATTCAGCATGGTATCTTTAGAGATAAATTTGGTGATGCGGGGTTTATGTTTGTCCTGGAACATCCTGAGAAACGGCTCATCAAAAAAAACGAATACTTTCTCCAGTTCCCCATCTTCTCGTTCTTTCTTATATCGGCCCAAGCGATTCTTCCGGGCCAGGCCATATTGCCCCGATCTGAAAGTATAAGTTTTGTCGCCATCGTAACAACGCATTATCCCTTTTATGACATACAAAAAAGTATGCATAGGGATAAAATGTTCCTGCGAAATTTCATCAATTACATAATCGGGTTTTGTTACGCTTGTGTTCATTTAATGGTGCCAAACTTAATCATACTTTCTACCGAAGCCAAAATAGCCTCTTCGTTACTGGCAATCGGTTTCCACCCAAAAACCAGCCTCGCTTTTGCATTACTCAATTTACGATTTACCTTTAACAAATGGGCTGCGTCTTTTGCTTGTTTACTAAACAAGGCGGCTACATACATAACCCAGTTGGGCAGCGTACGTGTAGAAACTTTGGCCGCCACAGTCGGCATTTTAGTTTTTATTAGTGATGCAATTCGGGCATGGTTATTTTGCCGCCTGCCATTAATATAAAGCGTTGTCCTTTTGCGTCGGGGTTTGTCATAGCGCGGATATGCAGGTCGGCCACATCACGTACATCGATAATATTAAAGGGAATATTAGGCACGGCTTTCATAGAGCCGCTTAACATCATGTTCAGCAGATCGAAACCCGATGGATTGTCTGGCCCCAATGATGGCCCTAAGATAAACACAGGATTCATTACGCTCAATTCCAAATCACGGCCTTCTTTAGCCATAAAATCCCAGGCTGCGCGTTCGGCCAGTACTTTCGATCTGCTGTAGGCCGATAAATCTTTCTGGTTCGGGTCAGTCCATTCTTCCTCTGTTATTTCGGTGGTAGGGTCTTTATGGCTATAGCCTATAGCGCCGAAATTGGAAGTTAGCACCACACGCTTTAAACCTGCATCGCGCGCGGCTTGCAACACCCTCAGGGTCCCATCAACAGCGGGGCGTATCATCTCATTTGGGTCTTTTGGCATCGTAGCAGCAATGGGCGATGCCACATGTAGCACATATGTACAGTCTATTACAGCTTCGCCCCAATTGGCATCTTTTAGCAGGTCTGTTTCAATAAATGTAAGCTTATCATCTATATCGTGAAGATTAAGGCCACCTGATTTCATCATGTTAATTACTTCATCTTTTCTGTTTAATGAACGAAGCGTAGTTTTTACTTTATAACCCTTTTGCAATAACTGAAGTATACAGTGCGATGCAACATAACCCGTTCCGCCTGTAACTAAAACCGTTTCCTGTTTTTCCATCTCTGAGTTTTTTTTAAGCTAAGTTGGCTGTAAAATCTCAGGCCCGGTTTCTTCAAAAGTCCAATTTGCTGTATTGAAAAGTCCAAATGTCGGGTTATATTGTTTTGAAAAAATGATGACATTTTTTATATTTATGCCAATGAAACAAACCTACCTTATCCTCTTAAGTTTATTTATTTCTATACTTGGCATGTCGTGCCATAAGGAACATGTTGTATTAAGTGGTGATAATAAATTGCTATCGCTATCTGTGGCTAACGAGTTGTATCCAAATACAATAAGTGACAATAGCTCAGCCAATGTTGTAATACCACATACTTTAAATCGCACTAACCTAACGGCCAGTTTTAGTATCTCAGATCAAGCATCTGCCACTGTTAATAATGCGCCACAAATTGGCACCATTACAGCCGATTTTACCAAACCTATTACTATGGCCATTAAAGCTGCTAATGGTAACATAAGTAATTGGACAATTAATGTACAAACTGATGCGGAATATTTTGGATTGGGTGAATCTGTTAATGCAGAGAGAAGCCTGAACAGAAACTATAATTGGTACGTAGACCAGGGTACTTCAGGAACCTACTCTGATATTAATTGCGGGCCGGCTGCAGTTACCATGGCACTTAAATGGAGTGATTCTACCTTCAACAGAACTGCCGAAGATGCCCGTAACACCTTTAGAGCTAGCGGTGGCTGGTGGTACACTACAGATGTGGTTAATTATTTAAACATGTATGGTATTGAGTGGGCTTATATTCCTTTACCCGATAATTATCAATCGCTTAAGCGTTGTATTGATGCCGGTGAGGTAGCAATTTTATGTTTGGATAATTATTACCTCACCTACAATGATAATGATGTACAGCATGTTGGGAAATTCTATAAAGTTGGAGCGCCAGATTCGGGGCATTTTATAGTGGTAAAGGGCTATAAACAAGTGGATAAAGAATTTTATTTTGAGGTATATGACCCTTGGTCTATTGGCGCTACTTACGCAATTGATAAACAACTTAAGGGCCAAAACCGGTACTATTCGAGTAACGATCTGGAGAAAGCCACAGGTGTTTGGTGGGATTATGCCATTGTTGTAGCGCCTAAAGGTAAGGTAGTTAATAATTTAAATGTAAAAACATACGGCCTGTCATCGCCTATTCCTGCTCAAAAGGGCAAGTAAGGGTATAGGGAATGGGCGGGGCATCTAAATCAGATTAATAATGCGTACCTTTGCGGCATAATCTGGCATCTTTAAAAGTAAATATACTCCCCATTTAGCCAGATACTTACTTTAAAAAGAATACATGTTATTTCAAGATTTAAATTTAATTGAGCCCATCCTCAAGGCTTTAAAAACCGAGGGCTATACTACCCCAACGCCAATACAGCAACAATCAATCCCCATTATATTGCAACGCAAGGATTTATTAGGTTGCGCGCAAACCGGTACCGGTAAAACTGCGGCCTTCTCCATCCCTATCTTACAAATACTTCACGAAGATCGTCTTCAGCATAAAGAACAAAAGACTATTAAGTCGCTTATCCTTACGCCAACCCGCGAGCTGGCTATCCAGATCGGCGAGAGCATTGCTGCGTATGGTAAGCATACCGGTTTAAAGCATTTGGTGATTTTTGGTGGTGTTTCACAAAACCCGCAGGTTGATTCGCTGCGTCGTGGTGTTGATATTTTAATTGCTACCCCGGGCCGTTTATTAGACCTGATGAACCAGCGTTATGTAAACCTCGAACACATCAAAATTTTGGTATTAGATGAGGCCGACCGTATGTTGGATATGGGTTTTGTGCATGATGTTAAAAAGATCATCGCTAAGATCCCGGCTAAAAGGCAGACTTTGTTTTTCTCGGCTACCATGCCTAAAGAAATTCAATCACTGGCCGATACCATTTTAAATAAGCCGGAGAAGGTTGAAGTTACCCCGGTATCATCAACTGCTGATACCATTAACCAATCAATCTTCTTTGTTGATAAAGGCGACAAACGCTTATTGTTAACACATATACTGAAAGATAAAAATATTAAACGCGTACTGGTATTTACCCGCACCAAGCATGGTGCCGATAAGGTGGTAAAAGACCTGATCCGTACCAACGTTACTGCCGAGGCTATCCACGGTAATAAATCGCAGAATGCCCGTCAGCGTGCTTTAACTAACTTTAAAAATAGCAGTACACGTGTATTGGTAGCTACTGATATTGCCGCCCGCGGTATTGATGTGGATGAGTTAACTCACGTTATCCAGTACGAACTGCCTGAGGTGCCTGAAACTTACGTGCACCGTATTGGCCGTACAGGCCGTGCAGGTTCAAGCGGTATTGCATTCTCATTTTGTGACGAAGAAGAAAAAGAACTACTGAAAGATATTCACAAGGTAATTGGTAAAGCTATCCCGGTTGAAACGGAGCACCCTTACCCATTGCGCGAACTTTCTATGTCCGAAAAAGCTAAGTTTGATCTGAAGGCTAAGGAAGATAAAAAAGCATCTGCCCAGCGTGGCACAGCAAGGCGTGGTTTTGGCAATAGCCGTAATCATGGCGAAAAAACTGGTGGAGCACCTGCAAGTGGTGGCCGTAGTTCTGGCGGTAACCGTGGCGGCCGACGCTAATTAACAGATACTCTTTGAAGCCATTATTAGTAGCTGTTTTGTAAACGGCTGTTAGTAATGGCTTTATTATTTTACGGCAACATATTTGGATAAAATGTGTTGCTTTGGTTAAATATATTTCTGTACTTTTATAATGAAAATTCAACCGGTAAAAATGCAACGCCTGCTCGATCTTTTGCGCAACAAATATTTCCTGGTTACTTTGGCTTTTGTAGTGTGGATGCTGTTTTTCGATAAAAACGACATCTATTCTCAGTACCAGTACCATGAGCAGGTAAGCAAGTTGAAAGCAGAAAGCGAGTTTTACCAAAAAGAAACCGCCAAGGTATCCAAAGACCTTGATGAATTAACCTCCGACAAAGTCCAGCTCGAAAAGTTCGCCCGCGAAAAGTACCTTATGAAGAAAAGTAATGAGGATGTTTTTGTGGTAGTGAAAGAGAAAAGTAAGGATTAAGGGAATCAGGAATCGAGACTGCCTTTCATAAACCACGTCATAGCGAAGAGTAACAACGCACTGGCCGGGGCTGTACTCATCGCACGTCATTCGAGGAACAGCCTGTCCCGGATTTACTTCGGGAAAGCAATCTCAGACCGATTAACACTGACATTGATATCTCAGAAACTATCT
The DNA here is from genome assembly GCA_903644075.1 of Sphingobacteriaceae bacterium. Taxonomy (GTDB): domain Bacteria; phylum Bacteroidota; class Bacteroidia; order Sphingobacteriales; family Sphingobacteriaceae; genus Mucilaginibacter. The sequence continues at coordinate 17,500 of CAHJXH010000076.1, forward strand.
GCATAATTCGTTTGCCCCTCGCGCGTAATTGCGAGCGATAGTGTGGCAATCCCCAACCTACAAAGCCGTAGCTGAAATGCTGCATAATCCGTTTTTCATTAGGAATGGCAGTATGAGTTATTCATCGTCAGTGGATGTCACTTTTTCTTCCGCAAGAAAAAGAAAACCAAAAGAACTCGTGGCTGCTCAATTTTCTATGAAAGGGTGTGGTGTGGCAAGTGCTGTGCTATCCGAAAATTAAGATGCCACAATTGTTAGGGTATTAAGGTTCATCAGGGCAGTTTTAAAACTCCGCTGTCGCAAGTTTAGCGCAGCGTAACTTGTGACCGAACTATTGAAGCTTTCAGCTTACGTAAAGTGAAACCTTACAACATTAATACTACAATTTGAAAACTTGCGGTAGCGAAAGCTGTTCTGTATTGCTACGAGATTGCCACGCTATCGCTCAATTACAATTGGTAAGGCTCTCCCGATTCTTGACTCCCGATTCCTGATTCGCTTTACGAAACCGGTAACTTCAACCCAAACCTCACCGCGACAATCCTGATCCCGCAAACCACGGCAACAGCGATTAGCTTGGCGAGGCCGGGATCAATTACGTGTAGCATCAGCAGATAGAGAATCCCACCAATAATGCAGGCAGAAGCATAAATTTCCTTGTGGAATATTAAGGGGATAGTATTTAACAGCAAATCGCGGAGCACACCGCCGAAGCAACCAGTGATGGTACCTAATGCAACACATATAGCAGGGTGCAGGTTAATGCTGAGCCCTTTCTGTACGCCGATAATGGTGAACAAACCAAGTCCTAAAGCATCAAACAAAAAGAGGGTGATCTTAAACTTCTTAATTCGATTTTTGAAGAAAATGGTACAGATGGCAGTAATGAGGATAATGAGCGGAATATCGATAGATC
>CAHJXH010000077.1 GCA_903644075.1 Sphingobacteriaceae bacterium
TTTCCTTTTCGCCCGGTGCAGGCGGCATGTTTAGCGGCAATACAAATACGCCACGCTGGCCGGTATTATTTAAAAACGGCGGCGGTACCATGTGCGGTGCCGGGCCTTGCGCTGTTTCGGCTGCTGTAGCCAAACGTATAATGGCCGGGCGATTAGGCAATGTTACTAATTGATGCTCTCGAATAATAGCCTCGATATCTTTTAAATGCCGCTCGTACAAAGGGATAATAGAATCACCATGGATCTGCTCCTTTTTAAGTTCATGGATTACGTCCCGATATTCGCTCGATGGCAGGTGGCGTTGTTTTGCAACCTCCTCAGCAATAGGTTTCATTTGGTTTTGGATGTCGATGAAAGCGGCATGGGCCATTTTGGCTAAGTCTGCAGGTGCAATAACAACACCATAACCTTCCAGGTTAAGCTTATATTCTTCGGCAGGTAAACGAAAATCGGTGCGGGCTTTGTTTAATACATGCTCGCGTGTCCATTGGTCGTACGCCTCCACTTGTTTCTTTAATTCAGCATAAGGTTCTTCCCAGCCGGTCAGCTTATATTTTTTGCATAACTCGGGTATACCGGCAATAATACTGGCATTGCGTGATAAGGCTACTTCCATTTGTTGTTTACCCGGATAAATCATATTTGGCTTGGCAATTTGCTCTGCCACACGTTCCTGAAGAATTTGTGTAAACGGCCTGTAGCCTTTTTCCATACCTGCATATTTACGGATGCGCATTACCGCTGCGGCATGGCGTGCCTCTGGTGTTTGATCATCAAGCAAAATATCTAATCCATTATAAATACTTTCGGCAGCATTCATAAACGGAACTTCTTTCTGCATCTCAAAATCCTGCTGACGAAATCCCAGTTTCAGGTGACCGATTAAGATCTTCAAGTCCTGTGCAACCGGGGCAGATTTTTCTGTTTTCAAAGCGGCGGTATACTCGGCTACCAGCGCTTCCTCATCTTTTCTTTCAGCTAACTGGTTGGCCAGTGTAGGTACAGATATATTGGTATCATACTCGGCTAAGCCTTGCGAAGAGCCATACTCAGGCGAATATTTTTTATCCAGATCAATCAGTTTTTGGGTATACTGATCAGATTTTGCTACCCAGGCTTTGGGCTGTAACCTGGCAGTTAATGGGGCTATGCATAAAGCTAATATGGTAGCTGTACCTAATAGTGAATATTTTTGCATCGTTTACTTGCGATTAGAATTAAAGCAACTAAGTTAAGTTTATAGAATGATATTTTAATTGTTACAGATCGCAGGGTGGTTAAACACGTTGTTCACCTACATTAAAGCATTGTTAGTAAGATATATATGTTAAAAAATGTGAAATACCTTTCATTTTAGTTTAAAAGCTGCCTCTATTTGGCAGATTTAACTAATTTTGATTCGGAAATATAATGTAATAATAAAATAGTCCCGTCGTTAAGTTTCACATGAAAAAACTCATACTATCATTACCCCTACTTTGCTGTACACTTTTTGTTTTTAATGCAAAAGCACAAGATACCGATAAACCAAGCAACTACTTAAGTATATCAGGCGGTCTTTCGGCACCAATGGCTAGTTTTAAACAAGCTGATTATGGTGCAACAGGTGGCGGCGCAAATAACAAAGCAGGTTTTGCCAATAAAGGTGTGATGTATGATTTTGAAGGAGGTTTCTATCTGCACAAAAACTGGGGTTTCGCCATTTCATTAACCTACCAGGATCAGGGCCGTTTAAATATGGATGATGTTACCAACCTATCAAACGGTTACCGTGTAGATGGTAATGCTTATACATCTACCGTTACGGCGAGCAAACGTTACAGCAGTTTCGGTTTAATGGCCGGCCCACAGTATAACTATAACTTAGGTAGCAAGTTTATTATCGATGCCCGCGTTGTAGCAGGTGCTATAAAAAGCTTTTCTACACCAGAGATAGTTACAGTTTTAGATAACTATGCAGGTACCCAAACCGCCACGTTTACGCAGTACAGCTCAAAATCATTTGCTTTTGCTTATGGTGCAAGCCTTGCGTTAACATGGAAATTATCTGATGGGGTTGGTTTAGTATTAAGAGAAAACTATCTGGATACACCTACCGGTTTCAACATTAAAAACGATGCCCATGAAGGCCGCTATGTAACTCATCAGGAAATGCAAGTTTACCAAACCAGCTTAGGTTTGCGTTTTGCATTATAATTAACAACAACAATATAAACGAGAAAGCCTCCTGATAATTTATCAGGAGGCTTTCTCGTTCTTAAACCTATCTATTATAGATTGTTAATGGTTTCCTGCTCTTTAAGGGCAGCAATGTTATTCTTGTTATTAAACTCATCAGCCTGCCCGGCAAAATATTCTAGTATACCTGCAATGCTATCCAGGTTATCTGATACACGTTGGTGCATGTCTGGCAAGTCTTTATCGAGCCTTTTATCGCCAAGGTCAATATTGTCGACTTCAATTTTGGCCAGTTTTTGAATTATGGCTTGTTGACTATTTTTTAAGTCTTCTAATTCATGGACAATCTTTTCCATCAAATCAAATTTCCTTATCTTATCCATAGGTTGTTTTATTTAAGTTTTAAACTCTTAGTAAACCAACATGGTTAATCTATAATTGTTTCGATTTGATGGGATCCTCTACTCGCCTTCCTTAATTTTTGATACCATCCATATAACAATACTGCCCATCATTGCAATCACAGCAAACGAGAAACGAATGCCTGCTGCCTCTGCAATAAAGCCCACCATTGGCGGCACAATTAAAAAACCCAGATAGCTGATAGTTGAGATAGATGCCAATGCCCGGGCACTGCTCATACTGGTTGATTTACTCGCCAGGCTATATATCAATGGCACTATGCATGACACGCCTAAACCTGTAAATATAAACCCGATGATGGCCGGTACAGTGTAAGGTAGCAATACAGCAATCAATAAACCTGTACTAATCAAAACGCCGCTGTAAAATAAGATCTTTTTAATACCAATGCGGCTAACCAGTTTATCGCCCAGGAAACGGCCGGACGTCATGGCGATCATATAAAACACAAAGGCTGCTGTTGCAGTTGATTTTGAGCTGTGAACCGCTTTTTCGAAGTAAATACCACTCCAATCGTACATCGTATTTTCGCAGGCCATACTTACAAATGCAATTACCGAAAACTTGATCAGGAATTTATCCGGCAGAGAAAATACGGGCTTCTTTTCTTGTTGTTTTATAACAGGTTCATATAAGGTATTAGAGAAGGCAAATATTGATAAAATCATCATGCTTACGCCTACTATGGGCAAGTGCCAATTTGTAGCCACATTAAAACTCACCATAATATAACCCAACGCCGCACCGGCAAAACCGGCAATACTCCATATACCGTGAAATGTAGTGATAATTGATTTGTCGTACAGCTTTTGAACGCTTACAGCCTGTGCATTGGTACTTAAATTAAACAGGTTACGCGCCGACCCAAAGCCAAACAATATAATTACCAATTGCCAGGGAGCTGCGGCAAACCCCACAAAACACAACATCAAATTAAACGATAGTGCGCCCAGAAGCATAATAGCCCTGCTGCTATATTTGCCCAATAAATAATTAGTTAAGGGCATGGTTAGCATTAAACCAACAGGTAATGCAAATAATATAGCGCCCAGTTGTGCTTCGTTTAAATGTAAATTATGCTTTATTGTTGGGATGCGTGCGGCCCATGCCGAATAACTAAAACCTGAGATGAAAAAGAAAATGGCATTGGCAATTCTGATGTTTCGCGGTGAAGTAGTGATGGTACGTATTTGAGACATGTGCCGCAAAATTAACGTATATTTAATATTTAACAATCAGGCAATTACATAATAAAAACATTTTGTAAAATCCATTAAATGGCTTTCCACGTATTTAAGCACGTACCTAAATCGAATTTTTATTGGTTTAAAATGAATGTGGTTTTCTTAATAGGTAAGTGATTTTTCAGTAAAGGAAAAACCACAAACCGACAGATTAAGAATGTGATTATTGAGTACTATTTAAAATTGAATTTATTAAATTGAGAGGCTCAATGATTTTCTGCGGATATTTATACACCTGTTAATCTTCACAATTTGCTCCTTTTATGAAGTTACTCTGCCTTACAGCAATTCGTACGCTTAATAAATCTAAACTTGCAACGGTCAGCTTCATTCTTATATTTTTAATTTCATCTTGTGTTAAACAACACAATACTTCAAATAATAAATTAAAGAAAGAATTTCAAATAGTAGACAGTCTTTTAGTTGCAGGCCGCACTGATAGTGCATTAAAGCTAAATGATAAAATACGCCCACAAATATCTGCCGATAACCCGTTAATAATTACCTACTATTATATCAAAGCCAGCTATCTTGATGACGGCTCATTCAGTGACATTAATGTAGATAAAATAAATGCTTATGCTGATAGCGCTGTTGCTTTTTTTACCAAAAATGAATCAAGAATAAAGCTGTACCCTAATGAATATTTTAAAGCTGTACTGCTTAAGGGCGACGCAAGTATAAAAGCAAAAAAATACATTTCGGCACTTGATTATTATAACAAAGCACAACACTCATTTTCTGACGGCGGCTGCGATGATGGAAATCTCGCACAAAAAATGGCTTATTTGTATTTTAGCCAGAAAAAGTATTTGCTTGCTGCCAGATATTGGGTAACCGGCGGCAATAAGTTGCTTAAGTGTGGCGAGCAGTATACACCCCAACGGTTATTCTTTATGCACCAAGGGGCATTAAGCAATGCTGGTCTGGCTTATTTTAAAGCCGGTATTAATGATAGTGCGCAATATTATTTTTTCAAGGATTTAAAACTGATTAGCAAAGCAGATAAGGATAAACTTGTTGGATTGAGGTTTATTAATGGTGCGAGGGCTGTTGTTTACGATAACCTTGCCGGACTAAATATGGACAAAGGAAATTTAACCTTAGCACAAAAATACCTTGACACCTGCTTTGCAATCCCAATAAAAGATGTTGATGGCCTGCGGATACCGCCTAATATTAAAGAGGCTAAGATTAATATGCAATTAGGCAATTATAACAAAGCTAAAGAAGCGCTTAGCAGGGCACGAGCGCTTTTAAACTTATATTATAAGGCAAACCCCGAAATGGATATAGAATGGCATTATCTGTACGCGCAATACTTATACAAAATACAAAAACCCGTTGATGCCTATAAATATCAGGAAGCATATATCAGGTTAAAAGATTCGGTTTACAGAACCTCGGCAAGTTTATATCAATTAGATGTAGACCGCGAATTAAATACTATTAATCAACGGCAATCTCTAACAGATCTTCGCCGCAAAAACAGATCGAAAAAAGTATACCTCACCGGTATCTGTATAATTGCTACATTGGCAATTATAATTATGGTTATGATTATACGTAACCTCAAAAAAACACAGCGTAACCATAAGGATACCACATTACAAAACCAACAACTGCACATTACCCTTGATGAGTTGGAACGGGTAAATAAAAATTATATTCGCATTATGCGGGTTATGGCGCATGATTTACGGAATCCATTATCGGGTATGACGGGCCTGGCCACGATGCTTTTGGGCGAAGATGAGTTTTCGGAAGAGAATCGCCACATGCTGAAACTGATTGAGACCACCGGGATTTATTCTATGGAAATGATTAGTGAACTGTTAAAATCGGGCCTTGCTGATGAAAGTGAAGTAATTGAAAAACAGAATCTCGACTTAAGTGCGCTGCTATACGATTCGGTTGAGCTATTGCAATTTAAGGCCAAAGAAAAAGGGCAAGAGATAACATTTAACGGTGGCGACGCTCCTATTATGGCCAACGTAAACCACGAAAAAATATGGCGCGTATTTAACAACTTGATTGTAAATGCCATAAATTTTTCCACGAAGGCGGTGCTATCAATGTAAGTATACAACAAGAGGGCAATGATGTACTTATTGCGGTTGAAGATAATGGTATTGGCATCCCTGATAAAGAAAGTGATAGTGTTTTTGAGATGTTTACACCAGCAAAAAAGTTCGGCACCGATGGCGAGCAACCATTCGGTTTAGGCCTATCTATTTCTAAACGGATTATTGAAAGGCACAATGGTCGGATATGGTTTAAAAGCCAGGTGGGTACGGGTACTACGTTTTATATTTCGCTACCAGTAGCGTCCTAAGGTTTATAATCCAAAGCTATAGCGGTTCTATTCGTGCAGAACCAGGATGGCTTTTACAGAACGATTCATCACCTGGTTTACTGTGCTGCGTGTAAATAACCGGTATACAATATTATGGTGATGCTTTACCAGGCAAATCATGTCGGTTTCGTGTGTGGTGATAAAATCCATTATGCCGTTTAACGGGCTGCTGCTGTTGATATAGTTAAACTCAAGTTCGGTGTGTTTAATGAGGTCTTTAAGTTTCGTCTCGCCGGCTTCAAGTAGTTTCGGATTCAAATTTTCGTCAATATACAATACCCGCAGTTTTTCAGATGCAAAGGCCTTAACCATTTCGTTAAGTGCATTAATATCTTCGGCAGATAAGCGGGTTTCATAATCGGTAGCCAGCGTAATTACCGGGAATTTAGAAAATTTACTTTCGAGCGGGATAACCAGCGTGGGTATCTTTACTTTGGTTACCATCATGCTGGTATTACTACCCACAATGCCGGTTATGCCTGTTGCACCCGTAATCCCCATTACCAATAACACAACTGGGTGCTGTTTAATATAACGGGTTATAACGGCCTTTAAAAAGCCTACATCGCAAAGCGTTGTTATTTTAACATCTTTAAATCGTTCTTCCTGGGCACAATTATCTACCCAATCCTTAAGCGCCTGCCTTTTGTTGTTATAGTAGTCCTCAATAAAAATAGCGTTATAGGTACTATTGTTTATGCCTTCTGTCGGATGTATGGCGTGTATAGCACAAACTTCCATATGTAATACCTTAGCCAGTTCCATGGCATATTTCATGGCATTAAGTGCACTGTTAGAGAAATCTGTAGCAACAAGTATCTTTTTCATCTTAAATAGGTTGAGGTAAAGTTTGTTAAATAAACAGATGGAACAACATAAACAATATAAAGGCCAGCACTATAGCTACCGGCAGGGTTAATACCCAGGCTATCGCTATATTCTTTAAGGTTTTATTGTTGAGATTGTTTTTGCCGCCTGATGCCACCATTGCACCTGCTATACCGCTCGAAAGTACGTGCGTAGTACTTACCGGCAAACCAAATGATGTACTTAAACCAATGGTAGATGCCGCCACAATTTCGGCAGTAGCACCCTGGGCGTAGTTAAGGTGCTCATTACCTATTTTTTCGCCAATGGTTACCACAATACGTTTCCAGCCGATCATAGTACCGAGCCCTAACGAAATAGAAATAGTAGCAATAACCCATATCGGTGCAAAATCAGTAACGTGTGTCAATTCTTCAGAAGCTGAAATAAGGGTATGCTTATTGTTTCCCTCTAGCTTAATTTTATCGTCCTCCGTAATCTTTTTAATATTCGTAATTACCTTCTGCAGGGAGAGGCGAAATTTAAAAGCTGCATTTTTATCCGTAGTCTTATTTTCAGCAGCCAAATCTGTTTTACATACTTTCACAGCAGAATCCAGTTTCAGAAATATACCATTACTAGATTGCGGTGTATGTTGTATTACTTGTTCTGTTTGGTTTAATGCTTTTTGTATCTTACTTTCAGATACGCTATGGTTAATCGCATACTTCGCCGGGAAAAATGCAATCAGTATTAACATTAACAGCCCTACTCCTTTTTGCCCATCATTACTGCCGTGAAAAAAGCTAACCAACGTACAGGTAGTGATCAATAATAATCTGATTAATATAGGTGGCCTGTCGTTTTCACCCGTTGGCGTATGAAATAATGCTTTTGATTTGATGATATGCTTTAGAAAAAGCATGAGTAAAGCAGCCAGCCCAAACCCAATTATAGGCGATATAATCAATGATAAACCAATTTCTTCGGCCTGGCCCCAGTTTACGCCTTTGCCGCCATAATACCAGGTAAAACCAAGCCCTGCCCCTATCATAGCACCAATCATGGTGTGTGAGCTTGAGCAGGGTATGCCCAGATACCAGGTACCAATATTCCATATGATAGATGCCAGTAGTACCGATATAACCATGCAGGCACCAACCTGTACAGGTAAGCGCATCAACTCGTTCAGTGGCACCAGTTTTAGTATGCCCATCGCAACAGTTACTCCGCCCAAAAATACGCCCATAAAATTCCAGAAGCCCGACCAGGGTATGGCTATAACAGGTTTTAAAGCCTTGGTATATATTACAGTAGCCACGGCGTTGGCCGTATCGTGAAAGCCGTTCACAAACTCAAAACAAACAACGGCTAAAAAGCAAATAAAAAATACCAGCAGCATTGAACCAACCAGATTAACTTCACCAATAAAAGGAAGCGTAGTTATATTTAATAAAAGCGGCATAAGTTCTAAATCAATGATGAATGCTAATCAAACATCCTCTCATCAAATAAAAACATAAGCGCTTTATTTCCCCTAAAATCAGTGTTAACAAATTGTTATCATATCTGTTTGGGTTTTACATTAACCTGTTCATAATTAAAATTTACAATTAGTTGTCGAATATGGGTATGGCACTTAACGGTAACAATTACCTTACTTAACACAAAGTTAAACTCATGTTTTTGTTCACTAAACATAGCATGGTTTATTTTGCTGCTTATATGGATTTGGGAACGGCACACTTTGCAATAACATCAAATGAGTTTGAGAGCATATTCAAAGAAAACTATGCGCCGTTGTTTCATTACGTTAACTCCATTGTTAAAAACCGCGATCTGGCCAAAGACACGCTCTCTGATCTTTTCTTAAACCTCTGGCAACAGAAAGACAAGCTACAGATCCAGCAATTAAAGCCTTATTTATTCCGGGCTGCTCGCAATGGCGCGTTGAAGGCATTGAACTTATCCAGCCAAACCGCACAATTTTCTGATGAGCTGTTTGAGATCCCGGCAGATACTTATAACCCATTGGAACGTTTTGTAGCCAAACAATCCATAAAAATTGTTCAGGATTTGATTAAAAAACTGCCTGTTGTCCGCCGCGAAATGCTTGAGCTTCGTTTATTGGGCCTCAAGAATCAAGAGATTGCAGACATTATGGATATCTCTGAAAAGAAAGTGGAATACAATATGCGCGAAGCCATTGAACATCTAAGCACAATGGTACATCATGGTAATTTCGACAAAGCAACTATTGCAGGCGGACTGATGCTGCTCAATATTATCCTGCACTATCCTTCTTAAAATTGGAATCACACTAAAACAATCCACCATATTAAAGCCAGATTATTCTGGCTTTTTTGCTTTTAGTGTGTGTTTACAAAATGTTAACACACACTTAACTATTTCTTTTGGTGGAAACCTGCCACACGGTGCTCTTCTAATAAAATCAACCACCGTGAATTGGGATATACTGTTAAAGTACATTAATAAAGAAACTACCCCGGCCGAAGACCAGGCGGTAAACGACTGGCTAAACGAGCAAGCCGAAAACAAATACCTGCTCGATTACCTGCAACGCCGAAGCAGCGAGGCACAAAATTCATTGCCAACCCGCGAAGTACAAACCGAATGGGATAACCTGCTCAATAAAATATTGGATGCCGAGCCCTTAAGCTATGTTAGGCCAATTCAAAGGTACAGGTATCATTACGTGGCTATTGCTGCCAGTTTATTATTGGTAAGTGCATTTGGCCTGTTTTATTTAAAGTCTTCTAAACCAACAGCCCAGCCACAACAGTTTACGGTTAAAACACCCATAAACTTGCGCGGCAAAGCAACCCTGCCAGATGGTACGCTGGTATATATGGCACCAAACTCGAGCATTAAATACGATAATTCTTATGGCGTAAACAAAAGAACGATCCAGCTATCGGGCGAAGCATTCTTCGACGTAAAGCATTTAACTAAAAAACCATTCATTATCCAGGCACAAAACGGAGTACAGTTAACTGTATTAGGCACTTCATTCAACTTTTATTCTCGTAAAAACGAGGTGTCTGAAATAAAAGTAGCAAGCGGTTTAGTTGGTATTACTGCCGATAAGCATACCCACTTCTTAAAAGCCGGCCAGCAATTGAATTATGAGGTAAGTAACCACCATGTGGATATGCAAACGGTTGACCAGCCTGATGCCACATCACTGCAAAACGAAACGCTATACTTCAAAAATGATACTGCTGAAGAGATAGCTATTAAGCTGCACCGTTGGTATAACATTAAGATTGAAACCTCGCCTTCAGCTAAACAGCATCCTCGCTTTAGCGGTGAAATGAAAGACACCGGCCTCGATAACCTATTGAAAGGTTTAAGTTATGCAACCGGTATTAAATACCGCTATCAAGATTCTCAAACTATCCTCCTATTCTAATTTAAATATGAACCTCAAACTTCTACTTAATCAATTCAGGTTATTGATGTGTATACTGGGCCTCTCGCTCCCGGCCGGTTTAATGGCGCAGAATAATCCCGGCCAGATTAGTTTCGGCCAAAAACAAACCACGGTACAGGTTATTGTCGACAAGCTAAAAAACACCTATCACTATAAAGTTGCCTTTGATGCCGATGTGAATATGGGCAAAGTGATCAACCTATCGTCAGAAACTATTTCATTTGATCAATTGGTAAATCAGCTGCAACAGGCAGGCATCGGACTTAAAAATGTGGATGGTAACCTGGTCATCAAAAAACTGGAAATGGTGTCTGTAAACGGTACCGTTATTTCATCAGACGATAAATTACCGCTGATTGGCGTTGTGATCAGCGACGTTAACAAGAAAGCCCTAGGCTCATCCAATGGCGATGGCAGGTTTTCTATCCAAATCCCTAAAGGTGGTAAAGTTAACTTTGCCATGGTAGGTTATGGTGCGCAAACCCAAACTTATGATAAAAACACCGCAGGCATTACCATAATTATGGATGCTTCGACCACTGCACTTAACGAGGTTGTAGTTACCGCCTTAGGTATCAAGCGCGATGAAAAAGCATTAGGCTATTCAGCAACCGTTGTTAAAGGCGAGCAGATCACCAAAGCATTATCAAACAACTGGACTGATGCATTATCGGGCAAAGTTGCAGGTTTAAACCTGATCCGATCTAACGGTGGCCCAACAGGATCAAACCGTATCGTTTTACGTGGCGAGAGCAACCTGACTGGTGAGAACGAAGCATTGATTGTTGTTGATGGTGTGGTTATAAACAACGGCAGCGGCCGTACCACAGGTACAGGCAGCGCGGCTTACCTCGACGGTGATTCGCCGGTTGATTTTGGTAGTGGGCTGAATGATATTAACCCGGAGGATATAGAAAGTATTACCGTATTAAAAGGCCCTGGCGCAGCAGCATTATACGGCCAGCGTGGTGCCAATGGCGCTATTATCATTACTACTAAAAGCGGTAAATCTAAAGATGGTAAAGTTAACGTAACCATTAACTCAAACACGGCAATGGAAACCATTTCGAGATGGCCCGATTTTCAGTACGATTATGGTCAGGGTATAGATGGCGCTAACTATTATTCGTACGGGGCTACGGCAGATGGTGCAAGTACCCGCAGCACCAGTTCGGCATGGGGGCCAGCGTTTAACGGGCAATCGTTCTTCCAATATGATCCAACAACCCATACTGGTGGCACTACCCGTACACCCTGGGTTGCTTATCCGGACGCCCGCAAAGATTTCTTCGAAACTGGCAAAACCTTTACCAATAGCGTTACGCTTAGTGGCGGTACCGATAAAACTTCTGCCCGATTTTCGGCCACAAATGTTGATAATACCTGGCTGATACCAACTACAGGCTACAAAAGAAACACCGTTGCTATGGCGGTAGATCAAAAAGTATCTGATAAATTAAAGATCTCGACCTCGATTAATTACACCAACAAAACCAGTGATAATTTACCGGCTACGGGTTATAACAATCAATCTATTATGTATTGGAACATGTTTTGGGAACCTAACGCCAGTGTTGATTGGTTGAAAGATTATTGGTTACCCGGTCAGGAGAACATCAAGCAAAGTTATCCTTTCAGCAGTTACCCTGATAACCCTTACCTTATTGCCGAGCAAATGCCGAACAAGCTTAACCGCAATGGCTTAACGGGTAACATCCAGGCTACTTATAATTTTACCAAAGACCTGAGTTTAATGGTGCGTACTGCTCTCGATTTTACTTATGATCAACGATCTGAGCAGCGCCCTTATGATACCGAGAAGTTTACCAAAGGTATGTACAGAACGCAGAATATCTTCTCACAGGAGATAACTAACGACTTCCTGTTACGTTACCACAAAACCATTAAGAAAGATTTCGACCTAACCATAACCGGTGGTGGTAGTATGCTTAAAAATACCTACAATAAGAGCGAGTTAAGGGCCGATTCATTATTATATCCCGGCATCTTTACCCTGGCTAACTCAGCAGGTGTGGTTACTGCCTTACCTTACAAAAGCGAATACGCCATTAACAGCTTTTACGGCTTGTTAACAGCAAGTTACAAAGGCTATCTATTTATAGATGCAACCGGACGTAACGATTGGAACAGCGTACTGGCAACTTCAACCTCAACCAGTAACGTTTCATTCTTCTATCCTTCATTAAACGCAAGCGCCATCCTGTCGGAGATGTTTACGCTGCCTAAAGCCATCTCTTACGCCAAGATCCGCGGATCTATCGCGGGTGTGGGTAGCGGCAGGCAAACACCTTATTTAACTTCTTATTCTTATTCGCCGGTAAGCAATTTCCCGGGTGGATTGGCTAACCCTACAACATTAGCCAATTTAGATCTGAAACCATTATTTACTACCAGTTACGAGTTGGGTACCGAATGGCGCTTATTTAACAGCCGTCTGGGTATTGATATATCGGTTTACAAAAGTAAAACCAAAGATCAGATCCTGACCGCAACGGTCGACAGATCATCGGGTGTAAGTGCTGCGATCATCAATGCAGGTGCAGTACAAAATAAGGGTATTGAAATTGCAGCCAATGGCAGCCCGATCAGGACACGCAATTTCACCTGGACTATCAATACTACGTTCTCTGCTAACCGCAATCGTATTTTATCATTAACAGATAGTTTAACCAGCTTAACCCTGCAAACTGGACCGGGCAACAACGGTGCAATTATAGCCACAGTCGGCGGCAGTATGGGCGACTTATATGGCCGCGGCTATCAACGCTCACCAAGCGGGCAAATTGTTTACCAGAATGGTTACCCGGTTATTACAACTGATATGAAATACATCGGCAACACCAGTCCTAAATGGAAAGCCGGTGTTGGCAATCAGTTCAATTACAAACAATTCAGCTCAGCTTTTTGGTTGATGCGCAGTATGGCGCAGTTGCTTACTCACTTACATCAGCAGTGTTAGCTGAGCAAGGTAAAACCAAAAACACCTTGCCGGGGCGTTACAATGGTATCATCGGTAATGGTGTAATCCAAAATACAGACGGTACTTACCGGCCTAATGATGTGGTGGCAACAGATTTAACCAACTATTACACCATGCACTACGGCCGTTCTAATGTGGAAGGCGCCACCTACTCTACCGACTTTGTTAAACTTCGTGAAGCCCGTTTCGATTATACTTTTACCTCACGCCAGGTAAGCCGTTTTGGTTTAACACGTGTAACCATCGGTGTTTACGGCCGAGACCTGTTGACCATCACCAAGTGGCCAGGCTTCGACCCAGAATTTGGTACCCTTAACGATGGATACATTAACCAAGGTTTCGAGGTTGGCCAGTTCCCATCAACCCGCACGTTTGGCTTTAACTTAACTGTAGGCATTTAATAAGATATACATCATGAAAAAATATACATATACTATTTATTTGATCATCGTGTTGGTATGCATATCTGCAATCTCCTGCAAAAAGGGGTTCGAGGATATGAACACTAACCCCAATACCAGCGATCACGCATTGCCCCAGGCTCTGTTAGCCCCGGCTATTGCCAGCGTGGTATCAGCCAATATGAGCCGCAGTCAGCGTATTACTAACGAGCTAATGCAGGTTACCGTTAATATGGGAGATACCGATGGCAAGATTTTCCGTTACGATATATTGAAATCGGAAGCAGATTACCTATGGAATGCCTGGTACCTGCAACTGGCCAACTTTAATGATATTTACGATGGCGGCGTACAAACGGCCAGCCCTACTTATCAGGGTATTGCACTAATATGCCAGGCTTGGGTATATTCAATGCTGACAGATACTTATGGCGATATCCCATACTTTAACGCAACCAAAGCTAAAGACGGTATCTTCACCCCTGCCTTCGATAAACAGCAAGATATCTATCCCGATCTTTTCGCGAAGCTGGAACTTGCAAATAAGTTACTGGCAAGCGGCACCAACGTAACTGCATCAAGCGACCCCTTATTTAAAGGAGTTGCTGCTAACTGGCGCAAATTTGGTAACTCATTATACCTGCGCTTGCTGTTGAGGGTATCTGCAAAAGATGTAACTAATACATCAGCCAAAATCAAACAAATGGTTGATACCAGTCCGGGTACCTATCCTATTATGGGTAGCAACGATGACTCGGCCATTTTAAGATGGAATGGCGTTGCACCTTATGTATCGCCATTTGCCACATGGCGGGCTGCAGATTGGTACACACCAAGCCTGGGTAGTTTCTTTGTAGATAACCTGAATGCCTGGAGCGATCCACGGATAGGCAAATGGGCAACACTTTATCAGGGCGAATATGCTGGTGTTCCAAGCGGCTATCCGGTTGGGCAAATACTAACCGGTAAATCAACTTTACCTACCAGTCTGCAAACCGAAGCTTTACTGGGTAACGTGCTTAATTATTCTGAAGTGCAATTTATACTGGCCGAGGCTGCTGCCAAGGGCTGGATCACAGCTAAAACGGCACAAACGTATTACGAAAACGGTGTTACCAATGCCATTACTTTATGGGGATTAACACCGCCTGCCAATTACCTCACTTTTCAATTAGTAAAGTGGGATGATACCCAAAGTTTGGACAACAAAATGGAACTCATCCATAAGCAAAAATACTACAGTTTATTTTTTACGGATTTGGAATCATGGTTTGAGTACCGTCGTACAGGTCACCCTATTTTACCGAAAGGCGCAGGCTTAAAAAACAATGGTGTAATGCCGGCGCGCCTGAATTACCCGGTGTATCTGCAATCAACCAACGGGGCTAATTATACTGCTGCCGTTGCGGCACAAGGGCCGGATGTTATCAGTACGCAAGTTTGGTGGCAAAAGCCGTAATCACAAATCAGGACAAACTCAAAGAAATGAAAACAAGAATATTATATATCATTTGCTGCATCGCAACGCTATTTATCGGTGCCTGCAAGAAGCATGATTTTGCCGATGGAACTCTAAGCCCCATTATTGCTGTAAGCGATCTGCGGGCTTTGTATAAAGGCAGCGATGTTACCCTTACATCTAACAACATGCAGGGTGCAACAGAGATTGTGGGTATTGTTATATCAAACCCAGATTCTGGTAACGTACCAAAAGATGTGGTGGTGCTTCAAAACATCAGGAGATCGGCAACAAGAGGTATTACCCTGGCACTTGGCTCAACATCCACATCCTACCATTCGGGCGATTCATTAATTGTTAATGTAGCTGGTACTATGTTAAAGAAAGTGAATGGTGCCATGCAGATAACCGGTTTAACACCGGGTAGTATCACAAAAGTATCTTCAAATAATGCACTGACTGTCCGCACCGCATCAAGTTATACCATCAAGGCAAACCCCGATCAGTATGAAAGTACACTTGTTAAAATAACAGCTGCTACAGTTATCCCTGTACCCAAATTTGGTGATACTTATGTAGGTGAGAAATACCTGGTGAATGGTGCCGACAGTATTGTATTACATACCGAAACTACAGCCAGCTTTGCCAATAGTGCTATCCCCGCCAGCGCAACATTTACAGGTATTTTGTTTCAGGGTTTGAATACTGCCGGTAAAAACATATTACAGGTATGGCCGCGTACAGGTGCCGATGTAACCGATATTGTTAAACCGGTAGATCCGGATGGTTCATTAGGGCCAAATCCTGTTATTGTTACAGGTTATGTAAACGATTCAAAAGGAGCTGATGGTAACTATGAATACTTCCAGTTCAGGGCTACGCAAAATATTGATTTCTCCAAAACACCTATGGCCGTAGTAACCTGTACCAATGCAGGTACTGCTGCGCCCAATGCTGGCGATGCACCGGGAGCCGGATGGGCAACAGGTGGCGGCCGTACATACAAGTTTAACCTCACCAGCGGTAAAGTAAACCAAGGCGATTTCTTCTATGTAGGTGGCAGCAACAAAAAGATCGATGGTCCTAACACAACTGACATTAGCACAGCTAACTGGATCAGAACTATTGCTTACGTAACTACCGATGGCGACGGCTTTGGCAGCGCCAGTGCCGGTTTATTACCAAACAGTGGCAACGCGGGTGGTATAGCCATATTTGTAGGCACCAACGTAACAAATACTTCGGTACCTGTTGATTTTGTATTGTTTGGCGGTACAGGCATTCCTACTATTTATAACGTAACAACTGGTAAAGGTTATTTAGCTGTGGATAATGATCACTATCATCTGAAAGACCCAACAACCGGCGCAGATCAGCCGTTTATTTACCAGGGATCAAACACTTATGTAATACCACACAGCACACCGGCCGATGCGGGCATATTTGTAAAACTGGGTGGCAGCTTTAACATGACCAGTAAGATATGGACCAAAGCACGTGGTTACACATTCCTGACCATGAGCCCTACATCTGCCCTTACTGATATAGAAACGGCAACAGATGTTACAACAGTGACTAAATAGTAACACTAAACTAACCCTTACATCACGATGGCTGCTGATCTTTGCAAGATCGGCAGTCGTCATTTTATTACATCCAATAATTATATAGTCCGTACTTTAGATTATGCTTAATTTATTCAGAAGAACCAGTTCAGTTATCGCAGTTGTAATGAGCCTTGTAACAACGGCTTCTTTAGCACAGGTACCTGGTAAAATAAAACAAACCGGACAAATATTATTACCCAACGGCTGGAAATTGAGCCCTGCCGGGCGATCTATTCCACTGGGTGATCTGCCGCTGAATATGCAGTTAAGCCCATCAGGTAAGTATCTTGCGATAAACAATAACGGGCAAAGTACGCAATCGCTCCAGCTGATTGATCCGCAACGCGAGAAGGTATTAGACGAGCGCGAACTCAATAAATCATGGTATGGGCTGGCTTTCAGCAGTGATGAAAAACACCTGTATGTATCAAGTGGTAATGATAATACGATCCTCAATTTCGAAATCAAAAATAATAAACTAAGACCGGCGGATACAATCGTTCTAGGTGCGCCATGGCCAAAAGGTAAGATTAGTCCGGCCGGTATTGTAGTCACCAAAGATAACAGCAGATTATATACGGTTACCAAAGAAGATAGTAGCATCTACATCATCGACCTGAAAAAGAACAGCGTGATCAACAAGATCCAGCTGCCTACTATTGCTTATAGTTGTGCACTATCGGCAGATGAGAAAACACTTTATACCTCATTATGGGGCGGTGAAGATGTTGCCATGATGAATACCGAAACGGAAAGTATTACCGGGCTGATTAAAACCGGCAGTCACCCTAATGAATTGTTGTTGAACAAAAAAGGCACTTTGCTTTACGTAGCTAATGCTAATGACAACTCCGTTTCGATCATCAATACTTCAAGTAATAAGGTAATAGAAACAGTATCAACCTCGCTTTATCCAACTATACTTACAGGTTCAACCACTAACGGCTTGGCCTTATCGCCCAATGAAAAAACCTTATACATTGCCAATGCTGATAATAACTGCCTGGCAGTATTTGATGTGAGCGTGCAGGGCAACAGCAAAAGCCAGGGTTTTATCCCTGTAGGTTGGTACCCTACCAATGTGAAAGTATTGGGCAATAAGATAATGGTAAGCAATGGTAAGGGGGAAACATCCCTGCCTAATCCCGAAGGCCCACAACCGATGTCGAAAGTGGATAACAGTGGTTACCAGACAGGCAGCACCGCTAATCCGCAATTGCAATATATAGCAGGATTATTTAAAGGCACCCTGTCATTTATTGAGGTGCCTAATGAAGATCAACTAAAGATATATACCAAACAGGTATATGCTAATACACCATTTACGGACAAACGTACCATTACCGCCGACGGCGAAGCTGGTAACCCTATTCCCCGTAAGCAGGGGGAAAAGTCACCTATCAAACACGTGTTCTATATCATCAAAGAAAACCGCACTTACGACCAGGTTTTAGGTGACATGAGTAAAGGTAACGGCG
>CAHJXH010000078.1 GCA_903644075.1 Sphingobacteriaceae bacterium
GGGCGGCTATGGCGGCTGGGGCTACGGTGGTTGGGGTGGCTATGGCTACGGACCAACTTACGCAGTGCCTGAAAACTATAAAGAAGGTACCATCATCATCGACCTTATCGATCGTAAAACCAAACGCATTGTATGGCGTGGTTTCGGCGTAGGCGAACTGCACCACAACCCTCAAAAAACTATCGACGAGTTACCAAAAGTGGTTGAAGGTATCTTTAAACAATTACCGGTTACCATGTAAAGAATCTTTGCGATTCATAATATCAAAGCCCGTTCTGTGTATGCAGAACGGGCTTTGTTTGTTTTAATCACGTTGTCCACCCACCCAACACGTCATTGCGAGGAACGAAGCAATCTCAAACCGATTAGCATTGACTTAAATAAACCAGAATCAATTCGTTCGCAGAAATCCGTTTTCCATTAGGAATGGTAGTGAAGAATATTCATCGTCAGTGGATGTACTTTTTCTTTTCCGCAAAAGAGTACCAAAGAAAAAACTCGCAGCCGGGCCCTTTTGCTACAAAGTGCAGTGCTTTAGCAATACCTGTAATTGCCGCAATTACCAATGCTGCCTGAGAAGAGGTTATGTTAAGGTAGTGGCGGGTTTGGCATCTTAAATTAGGAGCGGTAGGGAGAAAGAAAAGCGTGGCCGTGTAGTGGAACTGTGCGGTGGAGCATTTTTCTTTTTTGAGTTATTCACCAGTTAGTTGTTTATTGGTGTTCATGAAATCGCTGCGCTAAGTATTGGTTGCTTTTTATCAAGAAAAAGTAACTAAGCCACTGCGGCTATGAGCAGACTGACGTAAATTGAAGTACAACCCTCGGTTATTTGTAGTCGCGCCGATCCAAGCATCGGCTCTGCACAGCTACTAGATTGCCACGTCGTTCCTCCTCGCAATGACAAATTGAAAAGGGAGCTGTCTCGATTCTTGACTCTCTTAAACCAAATACCTTTCCCTTACCAACCTACAATGATGCTTACAATGCCCAACAGCAAACCAGCCCAAACTTCTTGCAGTATAAACGGGTACTTCACCAGGGAATTTAAAATCGAGCATCTCTAAAGTCATGGTGCTTAGCAGGCTGATAGTGGCATTACGCACGGTCTCAAACTCCCAGGCAATGTCTTTAAGGGTTCGGCCGGTAACGTTAAAATCTTTGGTATAGCTTTCAGCCATTGGGATTTCGAGCAGCACATTGGTTTGGCGGGATAAGCAAAAAGCTTTGTAGGCGTAGTAGCGTTCTTCGTCGCATAGGTGGATGAAGACTTGTTTAATATTCCACTTACCTTCGGCATATTGATGATCTTCTAAATCAGTTGGGATAGAAGCAATAAGGTCGAGTGTATCTTGTTTGTTCTTTTCTAAAGCTTCGATTAAATCATCGCCTTCGCCCAGATCAAAGAAATAGCTGTACCACGATGGTGCATCATTCAAATTTGGCCGGTCTATTTTTATCATAGCGAATTCTATTAAATACTAATATACAGCCCCAAGCCTTAATGTGAAATTTCGTGAAGTAACTTTATTGGTTGTAACTTCTGCCGGGTTTAATATGCCATTACCATCGCTTTCATCGGCAAAAAAGCTTTGTTTATCGGTGCTTATAAAAACAGAATACTTCCCTGCAGGTAACTTAACAGCATAATAACCTGTACTGTCACTATGCACAATTGTAACCGGTTTACTATTCACACTTGTAAAAACCGGACTGTTGCCTGCTACTTGTTTAAGTGTAGCGGGCTGATAGATATATAGATCACATTTAATGCCTTTAGGTTTACGTGGTTTGCGATTGGGCGATGGCATTTGGTTGCCGCTTTCGCGGTACACATAACCGCTTAAGCCTTGTGTTACTATTGAAGGTTTCATAGCATGGCAGGCCATCAACATAAATACAGAAATGACTAAAAATATTTTCATGGGCTTGTGCTAAAAACATTTAATTTTTACCGGAATAATATACCTTTAACAAAATAAAATTACCTATCGTATAAATATACTGCATAAACCGGTTTGCAATTATTTATAGATGACCTTGTTTGAATTGCTGACCATGAATAAAACCCGTTTTGCTTTATTAATATGTTTTTCGCTAAGCCTGTTTTTTACCCCTGCGCAGGCACAGCAACCATTGGTGAGCGATGCTAAAAAAGCAGAACTAAGCACATTATCACAACAATATAACCAGCAATACGAAACTCGTAAACTGAAATTACAAGATTTTGCAGCTAAATATAACTGGAAAATTACCCGTCAGCGCAAAGGCGGCGGTTTAACATCGCTTCATGGCATCAACAGCCTGGGTTTCCCAATTTATGTAAAAACAGATAACAATACCATTGCGGCCGCCAGTACCCATACTAACCTGGTACAGCCGGGGGGCAGTTTAAATTTAAACCTCAGCGGGTCGAGTACTTTTTTAAATGGTAAACTGGCTATCTGGGATGCCGGTTCTGTATTAACCACCCACCAGGAATTTGCCGGTAAAGCCATCACGCTGAAGGACGCCTCAACAGCCGTAAATGAACACAGTACCCACGTGGCTGGAACTATGATTGCCAAAGGTGCTTACGCACCTGCAAAAGGCATGTCATTCGGCGCTAATACATTAC
Organism: Sphingobacteriaceae bacterium; assembly: GCA_903644075.1. Taxonomy (GTDB): domain Bacteria; phylum Bacteroidota; class Bacteroidia; order Sphingobacteriales; family Sphingobacteriaceae; genus Mucilaginibacter. Next base: position 2,615 of record CAHJXH010000078.1, read on the forward strand.
TATCATACGATTATACTAATGATGTTACCGAAATGAGTGCTGCCGCATCGAACCTGCTTTTATCAAACCACTCTTACGGAACCATTGCCGGTTGGGATTATGACGATGATAACAGCCGATGGGATTGGTATGGCTTACCGGGTGATACGGAAGATTATAACTTCGGTTTTTATGACGAGCAGGCACAGTCCTGGGATAAGATTGCCTACACCGCCCCTTATTATTTAATTGTTGAATCGGCCGGTAATAACCGAGGTTATCCGGGCCCGGCAGTTGGGGATGATTACTGGGGTTTTAAAAGTAAAACAGACCAAACGTTTATAGATAAAGGCCCACGCCCCGCGAGTATCAGTAGTAATACAGGTTACGATGTTATACCCGATTATGCCAATGCCAAAAATATACTTACGGTAGGGGCCGTAAATCCGCTTCCTTATGGGCCGAGTACGCGGAGCGATTTAGTTATAGCTTACTTCAGTAGTTGGGGACCTACGGACGACGGACGTGTAAAGCCCGACATATGCGGTATGGGGGTTAATGTGCTGTCATCTACTAGTACCAGTAATACCAGTTATGCAACGCTGTCAGGTACATCAATGGCAGCACCGAATGTAACCGGCTCGCTGTATTTATTACAGGAGTATTATGCCAAACAAAATGCGGGGGCCTTTATGAAATCGGCTACACTGAAAGGCCTGGCCTGCCATACTGCTTTTGACGGAGGTAACGTTGGCCCTGATTATATTTACGGTTGGGGATTGCTGGATATGCAAAAGGCAGCACAAGCCATTACCGATAACGGCACCAAAAGCATGATCAGCGAAAACACGCTGACGCAAGGCCAAACTAAAATATTTACTGTAACGGCTTCGGGCGAAGGCCCGCTGGTTGCTTCAATTACCTGGACTGATCCGCAGGGAACACTTTCGGCCGATGGTACTATTAACGATCGTACACCCAAACTGGTTAACGATCTCGATATCCGCGTAAGCGATGGTAGCAGTACTTTTATGCCCTGGGTATTAGATCCTGCTAATCCGGGCACGGCCGCCACAACGGGCGATAATATCCGTGATAATATCGAACAGATCTATATTGCCAATACGGTACCCGGTAAACAATATACCATTACGGTGAGCCATAAAAAAACGCTGTCGTCAGGCAGTCAGGCTTATTCGTTAATCGTTACGGGTATAGGTGGTAATGCCTATTGCGCATCAGCACCAACATCGAGCGCAGATTCGAAAGTGAACAATTTTACATTGGCCAACATCAACAATACACCGGCTGCGGGTTGCACTACTTATTCGGACTATACTTCACTTACTGCACAGTTAGAGCCCGGCAAAACCTATCCGTTAAGCCTAACTGTAGGTACTTGCGGAAGTAACTTCAACAAAATTGCCAAAGTATTTGCCGACTGGAACGGCGATGGTGATTTTGATGATCCAGGCGAATTAATAGCCACAACAGGTGTTATCAATGCAACGGATATCTTTAATGCCAATACCACCATCCCAACCAATGTTAGTATTGGTAACTATTCGCGCCTGCGTATTGTATTGACCGAAACTACCGACCCTAATGCAGTTACCGCCTGCGGAACTTATGCCAAAGGCGAAACCCAGGATTACCGGATCCAATTTATACAGCCAGCTATTGATGCCGGTATTGTAGCCGTTAACGCCAGCACGGCTGCGGGGGTTTGTGCAGGTAAAACAAATATTACGGTTACCATACGAAACTATGGTACTGTAACTTTAACCAGCATCCCGGTTACGGTAAATATTACCGACCCAAATAATACAATAACCACCTTTAACGAAACCTATACAGGTTCATTAACACCGGGCACACAGGCCGATTATACTTTAAACAATACCATTAATACTACAGCAGGCGCTACCTATGCTATTACTGCGGCCACTAATTTAACCGGCGATCTGGTAACGGCCAATAATTCAACATCGGCTACAGTAGTAATAAGTGCCACACCTGTTGCCAGCAATTTATCGGCCTACTATTGTACTAATACCAAAGGCTATCAGCTTTCGGGTACGACAGATGGGGGCTTATTTTGGTACCAGAATATTAACGATACTACCCCAATAGCGGCAGGTGCAACGGCAACCACAACTACGCCGCCCATAAACAATACCTACTATGCTGGTATTAATGATTTCAGCGGAACTGTAGGACCAACTACCAAAGGCGCATTTAGCGGAGGGGGCTACAATCAATTTACACCTGCCATTACTGTAAGTACACAAGTACCTATGGTTATTGAAAGCGCAAGGTTATACATCGGTAATTCGGGCCAGATCACATTTAGTGTGGCCGATGCATCAGGGCAAATTGTATCAACCACAACTATTGATGCCGTAGCAACACGCAATCCTTCTGCTGCAGGCGTTGCAACCGACGATCCGGCCGATCAGGGTAAGATATACGATCTTAACCTGATACTGCCCTCAGCAGGTACTTATACCATTAATATAAGTTATGATGCCACTGCAACTATTTTTCGCAGCAGTGTGGGTGTAAGCGGGTATCCATTCACTATTGGCGGCGGGGTGTTCAGTATTACAGGTAATACCGCTACACCGGGGTCAACCGGGTATTATTATTACCTGTACAATATGCGCGTGCATAGTTATGGCTGTGCTTCTACAAGCAGGCAGGCGGTTACCCTAACCAAGCCAACCATTACGCAAAACGGTAATGTGTTAACATCAAATTATACATCGGGTAACCAGTGGTATTACAATGGCAACCCTATAACCGGCGCTACCGGGCAAACCTTTGCTGCTACCGAAAGCGGTAATTACCAGGTGTCCGTGGCAGTGAGCAGCGATTGTACAGCTATATCAGACAATTATGCTTTTGCGCTGGTTGCGCTGCACCCAGATAACAGTACCGATATTGGCCTTACTCTTTATCCCATACCTGCATCATCCACTTTAAATGTGTTGTTTGTGGCTAAAACTGCAGGCGATGCTCAGCTATCATTTATTAACAGCGCAGGTAAGGTAATGTATACCGATAAACGTACTGTTGATGCAGGCAATTTCAGCACGGCCCTCAATGTGTCGGGCCTTCCGGCAGGTACTTATTTTTTAAGGGTTCTGTTGGGCGATAAACAATATGGCAAAAAAGTAATTATAGTACGCTAACCTTAGAAAGCATATTTTAAACCCAGCGCAGGGGCAAGGTCGAAGGTAGAGCCTGTAGCCAGTTCGAGCCGTGGATCAAGGTCTACACTAATGGCAATTGGTGTGTTAGGGATAGTATACTCTGCGCCGATAACAGCATCAAAGCCTACCAACACACGCTTGTTGGTATAAACATGGCGACCATCATCGTAGGTCCCTTTGTCGATACCACCAAGGTGGAGGCCGCCACCGTAGAATAAATTCAGTTTGTCGACATTAAAGATAGGCACGTGCATTTCGTACAATCCGGTAACAACAGCCCCTCCGCTGCGAAAGCCGAATACGCCTTCCAGTGCCTGGTTGTTATCATAAAACCATTTAATAGATGGGCCAATTTCGTATCCGCCAAATTTTAATCCCACGGCAGTTTTATAGCTATTGTCTTGCGCCTGAGCCTGTTTACCCGTTATTACAAATGCAGCTATGGCAATAATAAAGTAGAAAGTCTTTTTCATAAGTATGCGATTTTATACAATTAACGGTGATAATTGGATTTTATGACATGTATTGTAGCAGAAAAGTTACTTCTGGGAGGGAGTCAGGAATCGAGAGTCAGGAATCGGGACGTTAATCAACGTGTCATCTCGAACGATTTTAAATATCTTATTCCATTGATGGTCGAAGTATAAGATCTTCCCACATTGATTGATAAACCAAATTTTTAATTAATTAAGACCATATTATATAGATTATTTGAAAATGAACGGGTAGTGGTGCTTGGGTTCCGATAGCCCCGCTTTCTGCTCTACTGCGTGCCGCGCCAATCGGGTTTAGGTTGAACGTGTTCTCTATGTTGTCATTGCTGGTACGAAGCAATTTCGTCGTAAGTATTCGATCTGCATAGCTATGAGATTACTTCGTACAGCAATGACAAATTGTTAAAATCGGCAAACAGCTTCGGCCAAAAGCGAGCAGAACAAAGTTGGCCTTGTGCGCAGGAAAGAGGCATTGGAGATTTTGAAGAAGGGCTGGACAGTGCGAACGCAAGTGGGGCAAAAGATTCCGGCCTGTGTTGTTCTGAACGCTTGTGCGGCGTGCCCTGTGCGGCGTGCCCTGTGCGGGAAAGAAGCCTTTTGCCGATGAGCCTTTTGATTACTTTTTGGCTAAAAAGTAATAGCCTACCCGTGGCGATTGAGCGGGACTTACATTAATAGTGGCACAAACCGTTCATAATTAGTTTCTGCGAGATGGAAGTATCGCTCTGCATAGTTGGGGATTACCACGCTATCGTTCGCAATGACGTGCGAGTAGACAATGACAAATATTATAAGAAAATCCCCTATAAAAATCTTTAATTAGCGGAACTCAATTCTGCAATACATGAACCCTTTCTTAAAAACTTCAACCCGCTTACTATTCAGCGCACTGTTATTATCATCAATACTCGGCTACAGCCAGTCAGCAACAAGCCAGTATCATAACGGTATGGTGGTTTGCGCTTATCCGGATGCATCGCAGGTGGGGTTGGATATTTTGAAAAAAGGTGGTAATGCAGTTGATGCTGCCGTGGCCGTACAATTTGCCCTGGCCGTAACTTTGCCCGAAGCCGGTAACATAGGCGGAGGAGGTTTTATGGTTTTTCGCCCGGCTAAGGGTTTGCCCAATACTTTAGATTTTAGGGAGAAAGCACCTGCTGCGGCCAGTAAAAACATGTTTCTGGATGCCAATGGTAATGTGGTGCCGAATATGAGTATAGCAACCCACCAGGCTTCGGGCATGCCCGGCTCGGTTGACGGGATGATTACTGCACATGCCAAATATGGCAAATTGAAATGGGCCGATTTGGTACAGCCGGCAATTGACCTGGCTCGTAAAGGTTTTAAAATTACCCCGCATTTGGCCGGCGATTTAAACCGCAACCAGGAAGCCTTTAAAACGCTGAACCCCGGTAAAACTTATTTCCTGAAAGATGCCCCGTGGCAGGCCGGTGAATTACTGGTGCAGGAAGATTTGGCCAAAACACTGGAGCAGATTCGCGATAAAGGCCGTGCCGGATTTTACGAAGGCAAAGTGGCTGCCCAGTTAACTGCCGAAATGAAAAACGGTAATGGGATGATCAGTGCCGAAGATTTAAAGAACTACCATTCGGTTTGGCGCAAGCCGATTATAGGCAAGTATAAAGATTATAAGATCATCACCATGCCGCCGCCATCAAGCGGGGGGATTGCTTTATTGCAATTGCTGCATTCGGTAGAAACTTTCCCGCTTCACCGCTGGGGCTATAATCAGGATAGCACCGTACAAGTAATGGTAGAGGCCGAACGCAGGGTATATGCCGATCGTTCTAAATATTTAGGTGATCCCGATTTTTTCAAAGTGCCTGTTGATAGTTTGTTGAGACCGGATTATATCTCTTCGCGTATGCAAAATTTCAACTGGGATAAGGCTACGCCAAGCAGTGAGATAAAACCGGGCAGCTTTGCCGGTTATGAAAGCGACCAAACTACGCACTATTCTATCGTAGATAAAGAAGGTAATTCGGTATCCATCACAACTACGTTAAACGGTGGCTTTGGCTCTAAAATATTTGTAGCAGGTGCAGGCTTTTTGCTGAATAATGAGATGGATGATTTTAGCGCCAAAGCAGGTGTGCCCAATATGTTTGGTTTAACCGGTGGCACGGCCAACAGTATCCAACCCGGCAAACGGATGCTCTCGTCCATGACCCCAACTATTGTAGAGAAAAATGGCAAACTGTTTATGGTAGTGGGTACGCCGGGTGGGTCCACCATTATTACTTCTGTTTTTCAGACTATACTAAATGTGATAGAGTTTGACCAGAATATGCAGCAGGCAGTGGCTTCTAAACGTTTCCATCACCAATGGTTGCCCGATGAGGTTGCTATAGAAACGGATGCCACTTTAACCGATGCTGTGAAAAGCAAACTGCAGCAAAAAGGATATAAAATAATTGTACGCGGTGCCAGCGGCCGGGTTGATGCCATATTGATAAAGAATGGTGCCCTGCAGGGCGGTGCCGATCCGCGTGCAGATGATACAGCTATGGGCTGGTAAATTAAATTATACTTGCTTAGTAGATAATATCAACCTACATTTGATATGCATGCATAATAAGGTAAAAAACCACGAAACAATAGATTATTTATTGAAGGTTGTTTGGCAAACCATGGCCAATCGTTACAATAATATTGTGGCCGATTTTGGTATTACGCAATCTATCGGCTATCTGTTAATTAACATTGATGAGGAAGAGGGTACTACGGTTTCGCAGGTGGCGGCACTGGTTGGGGCAAAGTCTACCAGTTTATCGCGCATGTTAAGCCAGGTAGAAAAAATGGGTTTAATTTACCGCGAATCAAATAAAGGGGATAAACGTTCGGTGAAGATATACCTTACAGATTTGGGTAAAGAAAAAAGGCGCATGGCCCGTGGCGTGGTAAAAGAATTTAACAGTTATTTGAACGACCATATTACCGAAAAAGAAAAAGATTCGTTGACCGATATACTCAAAAAGCTCAACAAGCTCACCCTTAATTATAAGCCTTAATTATAAAAATGATCTCTCCTTTAGGCTGTCCTATAATTTCTGCGCAAGTGTTTCCGTTACAGGTAAATGTTAAAATATGTTAACCTGCCGTTTTTGAATTTTAAAACAATAAATTTGCCGTTTGAAAAAAGCTGTATGAACAGGTGGTTGGGTATAATATTATGCCTGGTAATTTTTGCCGGCTGTAAAAAGTCGGAAGATGTTGCCGCAAATGTAAATGCACAGGCCGCTGTTGATGATAAAGCACTTGTTGCGTTTATAAATGCAAACAATTTATCAAAAGTTGCTGTGCAGGTTGGCTCACCAAAAACCGATACGATAGGTGTTTACTATATTGTAGAAGACCCTGGTACTATACCGGCCTTGTACACTACTTCAACATCTATAGTAGTTAACTATACGGCCAGTGTAATTACAGGCACAACAGAGCAGGTGCCATTTACAAGCACAGGCAGCACGGGTTTTACACCGTCGTATGTGCTGGGGGCAACAATAAAAGGCTGGCAGTTAGGCCTGCAGGCTGCAAAAATTAATAAAGGGGGCAAAATACGATTGCTAATGTCATCGCGTTATGCATACGGCCCTTACGCGCAAACACAATATGGTAAGAACAGTAATGGTGATTATTTATTACCTGCCAATGCCTTACTTGATTTTGAGATAACAATACTTGATGTAACTAATTAATAAATGAAACAAACGCTTACTACGCTTCTGCTACTTTGTACCATAGGGATAATGTCTTTAGGATTAGTATCCTGCCACAAAGACAACAACAACGTTGATATTAAAACATACGATCAGCAGCAGATTCAAAACTACATCACCGCCAATGGCCTTACCGGCATGAAACGCGACCTGAGCGGCGGCGATACAACCGGTATTTACTACCAGATATTAAGGCCGGGTAACGGTAAAGTGATAGACTACTCTGATGATATATCTTACGTGTACACTATTAGAACTTTAGATGGGCAGTTTGCTGCTGCTGATACTGTTGTAAACCACATGTATAATTACGTTGGCCACCTTACGCCTCCGGGATTAATATTGGCGATGAAAAATATCATTATTAATGAGGGTACACAGGCACGGATAATTATCCCTTCGCGCCTGGCTTATGGCACTGCTGGTTCTGGTGTAGGTAGTACCAGGTTACCGGGTAACGAAAGTTTGGATTATTATATCAATACGATTAACAGCACGCCTAAAACACCAACCAGCCAGGATACTTATGATGATCTGTGCATCCAGAACTACATGAAAGCTAATGGCCTTACCGGTTATACCAAAACAGCCAGCGGTTTATATTACAAAATACAGCAAGTGGGTACAGGTACAGTACCAATTACAGCGAACTCGGTTGTTGGCCTGCAATATACCGGCAAGCTATTTAACAATGTAGTATTTGACCAAGTCAATTACGCAGATACAACCGCACTCCCGGTAAATTACCAAAACATGATATTAGGTTGGCAGGAAGGTTTAAAGCTGGTAACCAAAGGTGCTAAGCTATCATTGATTATACCATCGGGCCTGGCTTATGGTAAAAATCCAGCCAGTTTTGGTGCTGCATTCACCGTGCAGTCTCCTTATGCAAACAGCTGCCTGTATTACGACTTTAACATAGAATCGGTAAGTAACTAAGGTTAGATATTAGATAATAGATGTGAGATATGAGACAAAAGCGATGAGAAAATATCTCATATCTTAAATCTCATATCTAATCATCGCCCAAGCGCTTGTTTGTATGCTTTAAGGCAACGAGCCCGTGCTTCGGTGTTATCAACAATGGGTTCTGGATATTGGCTTGTGCCATACTCCGGAACCCATTTTTTTATGTATTCCATTTTGGGATCGAACTTTTTGAGTTGCGACTCCGGGTTGAAGATCCTGAAATAAGGCATCGTATCTGTACCAGAGCCTGCCACCCATTGCCAGTTACCCACATTGGCCGATGCATCATAATCCAGCAGTTTGCGTGCAAAGTAATGCTCGCCCCAACGCCAGTCGATCAACAGGTGTTTAACCAATAAACTTGCCGTTACCATACGTACACGATTGTGCATAAAGCCGGTAGCATTTAATTCGCGCATACCGGCATCAACTAGCGGGTAGCCTGTTTTACCTTCGCACCAGGCTTTAAACTCATCTTCGTTATTTCGCCATTGGATACGGTCATATTCGGGCCGGTAAGCTTTATCAATCGTCTGCGGAAAAAAATCTAACGACATCATATAAAACTCTCGCCATATCAATTCATTCAACCAGGTGCGCTCCTGGTACTGCGTGGCTTCGCGAGCCAGGTCGCGAATACTTACTGTTCCAAAACGTAAGTGCAGGGCAATATGTGATGTACCTTTAATGGCCGGGTAATCACGCTTCTTAGCATAATCCTCAATCACACTCTTATATTCAATCGGCGGGAATTCGGCTTCGCTCTTTGTAAAGCCCATTTGCTTCAAGGTTATATCCTTAAGCGGTTTGGTTTTATAAAGGTTCTTAAAATATTTTTCGGTAGGGTACGATTTCAGGTGAAAACTCGTAAGGTTGTTTAGCCAGCGTTTTTTGTAAGGCGTAAAAACAGTGTAGGGTGTTTTATCATCTTTCACTACTTCCAGCTTTTCCAGTATCACCTGGTCTTTAAAAGTTTTAAACTCAATGTTGTGTTTGGCGAAAAAATCGGCAAGCTCCCCATCCCGTTTTTTGGCATAAGGTTCATAATCGTGGTTGGTGTAAACTGCAGCTATTTCATAATCCTTGATAATATCGTTCCATGCATTATCAGGTTTATCATATTTCAATAACAAGCTGCTGCTATGCTTTTGCAGTTGCTTGTCGAGTTCTTCAATCTGGTTATAGATAAAAGTTACCCTTGCATCGTCTTTATCTTCCAGATTATCCAGAATTTCCCTGTCGAATATAAAGAGACATAATACAGGGTTATCACTTTTGAGGGCACGGTATAACCCGGCATTATCATGCAACCGCAAATCGCGGCGGAACCAAAAGATAGTGAGTGGCTTATTTTCCATAAAGTTCTTTAAGTGCATCGGCTAATAAAGGGTATTTGAATCGGAAGCCGGTAGCCTCAACCTTTTCGGCAGATACCTTAGTACTACCCAATACAACCAGGCTCATTTCGCCCAATAAGGTGCGTAATAAAAATGCCGGTACATTGGGTAACCAATACGGTCGGCGTAATTGTTTGGCTACAGCTTTAGTGAGTTGTTTATTGGTAACCGGGTTAGGCGCCACCATGTTAAATACGCCTTGTATCGAATTATTTTCCAGTACATGTAAGTACATATCAACCGCATCCTGAATATGAATCCAAGGTATCCATTGTTTGCCCGAGCCCAGTGCTGTGCCAATACCAAACTTTACCGGTAATGCCAGTGGGGGTAATGCACCACCTCTTCGACTTAATACCACGCCTGTGCGCAGCTTAACAATACGGAGGTTCAATTCTTTGCCTTTATCAATAGCCTGTTCCCACACGGTGCAGCAATAGCCCAGAAAGTCTTTGGCGGGTGCGCTATCCTCGGTCAGTAATTCATCGCCCCGGTTACTGTAATAACCCGTTGCCGATGCCGAGATGATGTTTTTAACGAGATTAGGTTTGCGTTTGATGAGATCGTACAACAGGGCGATAGATTGTGTACGACTATCAATTAATACTTTTTTCCGCTTTTTAGTCCAGCGTTTATCGGCAATGCCGGCACCTGCCAGGTGTATAATGGTGTCTACACCACTGAGGCAATTTTCGTCTATTTCGCCGCGCTCCACATTCCATTGGTAGGTTTTAACCCGGCTATCCTTGCCCTTGCCGCGGCTGAGGTGGCTAACTGTATAGCCTTGTTTCAGTAGTTCTTCAGTTAAACTTTTACCAATAAGGCCGCTGCCCCCGGTAATTAAAATATGTTGTTTCTGCATCGCAACAAAGTATCAGCTAATATCATGCCTGTTGTAAGGCCTCTTTAAAGGTAAGCCTTTGCATAGGCACAATATCCCGTATAGCATCATCGCGAGAAATCAGATCGTACTTCAAATTCTCTACCAGTGTTTTAGCGTGAGAATAACTGATAGGTGTCAGGAAATTTAACCAGTACGACGACAATGCTGCCGATACCTGCGGCACAGTAACTATCTTGGTAACTGTATTACGGCAAATTTCGCCGTAAATCATCAGCATTTGTTTAAACGTAATAACATCCGGCCCGCTAATGTGGAACTCGCTGTTGTAAGATGCTTCGTTAAGCAGGCAGCCCACCAAATATTTAATTACATCGCAAACAGCAATAGGCTGCTCTTGCGCCTTAGCCCAGTTTTTAGCAATAATTACAGGCATTTTTCGGGTAAGTCCGTCCAAAAGTTCCGTCGCAATACTGCCCGAGCCTACCATCATGGTAGTTTTCAATATCGTAATTGAAGCGTCGGCCTTGGCTAAAATATCTTCTACGTGCTGGCGCGAGAGGCCAACCGTGGTTAAATGATCATCAATATCACTCAGCGAAATAATTTGTTTGCAGTAAGTTTTGTCAATAGCATCAACAAAGTTTTGGGCAACAATAGCCTCTAACCCCGCAAAGCCCGATGTTTGTACCATGGCATTAACCAGGTAATAAGCCACATCAATATCTGTAGGCAGCGGCTCCATGCTATGGCTGCGCAGCAAATCGCCGGTGATGATAGTCACCCTATCAGCGTAAACACTTTGTTTAGTAAATAAATTTTTGTCGCGTACAAGGCATACCACTTCATGGCCTTTATCCAGCAAAGCCGGTATCAATTTTGTACCTATGTAACCATTCGCTCCAGTAAGCAGCACCTTCATATCAGAAGTGCAACAATAAAAAGAGCAGGGAGTTTTTACAATAGTTGTTTAAAAGTTTTTTGGGCTGAGATTGAGGGGATTGAGAGAGTAGTTTGAATGGATATTTGGTTTAGTTTTTTTAATAGAGATAATATTTTTTGTCATTCTGAATGTAATGAAGAATCTTCTTCGCTTTATAGGGCGAAGAAGATTCCTCGTTATCACTCGGAATGACAAGCGGGAAAATTTATTCACTCATTCAAAACTCACTCATTCACTCATTAGATTTTGGGCGTTCCCTACAATCCCGGCTATCCGCTCATACTGCACAGGCATTAGCCACAGGCCTCAGCATGACAACCCGCGCACTAATAGTAGTAAGAGGTCTTGGTTCTTGATTCTCGTTTCTTGCCTCTCTTTTCTACACCGCCATTAAATGCGGCTTAAACGTGTCCGTTTTAACCTCTGCCTTTAACTCGTGCAAAATATTATACAGCCCGAAATTGGTGCGGTTTACATAAATAAAATGCTTAACACCGCGGGCTTGTTTAAACTCGGGCATTTTAGAAATTTGTTCTCCGAAGCTATACAGATCATCAAAAAAAGCAGTTTCCCCAAAATCGAAGGTGCTGCTCATGTAGGGCTTGGCAAACAGGCCAATCATTTGCTTATATTGCGTGTAGTAAAACTCAATCTGCTGCGGCGAATCTTTCGGTAAAATCATTTCCAGCTCTCGGAAAGCTTTGATCGTTTCTTCTTTGTCATCCAGCATATTGGTTGAGGTGAGCGAGAAGAAAGGATAATAAAAGTCTTCCGGCATTTCTTTAATGCAGCCAAAATCAATCACGCCTAATTTATCATCGGCGGTGATCATGAAATTTCCCGGATGCGGGTCGGCATGCACGGCGCGGAGTTCGTGCTGTTGGAAGTTGTAGAAATCCCAAAGCGCCTGGCCTATTTTATTTCTTAGTTCCTGCGATGGGTTGGTGGCTAAAAACTCTTTCAAATGCTGCCCATCGATCCAGCTCATGGTAATGATACGTTTGCTGGATAGGGACGGGAAATATTCTGGGAAAACAACATTCTGCAAATTGGCGCAAGCGGTAGAAAACTCGATAGAGCGGCGTACTTCCAGTTCGTAATCGGTTTCTTCGAGCAGGCGTTCTTCAACCTCGCGCATGTAAACATCGAGTTCTTTTTCGCTCATGCCCAGCAGGCGGAATGCAAATGGTTTTACCAGCTTCAGGTCGCTTGATATAGAATCACCAACGCCCGGATACTGGATTTTTATAGCCAGCTTACGCCCATCCAATTCGGCCTCGTGAACCTGGCCAATTGATGCGGCATTGGTTGACCGCAGGTTAAATTTATCATAGATCTGCTCGGGAGATTTGCCGAAGTATTTCTTAAACGTCTGCACAATCAGAGGACCGGATAGGGGAGGAGCATTGTACTGCGATTGCGAAAACTTATCGACGTAAGCCGTTGGCAGCAGGTTTTTATCCATGCTCAACATTTGCGCAACTTTCAAGGCGCTGCCTTTTAGTTCGCTTAGCGAGGCGTAAATGTCGGTTGCATTATCCTCGTTCAGCTGGCTCTTATCCATATCCGGGTTAAAAAGCTTTTTAGAATAATGCTTAATATAATTACCGCCAACCTGGAAACCGGTTTTTACAAACCGGGCAGATCGCTCCACTTTGGAGGTTGGCATGCTGTTTTGTTCTTTACTTTGCTCACTCATCTTTATCAATCAAATAATGCAGCCAGTTTGTTAAGGTCGATGTTGGTATAATCGTCAATTAAAATATTAACGGGTTTTAGTTCACCGCCTTTATGGGTGGTTGTGATGGCCACCATTTTCATCCCGGCGCTATTGGCTGCTTTAACGCCCGAGATCGAATCTTCAAAAACTACACAATCGGCAGGCTGCATATTTAACGCAGCGGCTGCCTTTAAAAATATTTCAGGGTCTGGTTTACCACGTGTAAGCCCGGTATTATCAACAATGGCATCAAAATATTGGCGAATGTTTAAATGCCCGAAAACAAAATCAACATTGCCATGCGATGCCGAGGTAGCTACGGCCATAGTTACACCTGCCTGTTTCAGTTCGGCCAAAAATCGCTCCAAACCTGTTATGGGTTTTACGTATGGGGCGTAAATATTTTTGTAGTTATTATTCTTTTCCTCAAACATGTCCTTTAACTGCTCATCGTTAAACTGGCCGTCGAGTATTTTATGCAAACCCATTAAGCCAGGTACGCCGCTTAAGTATTCATTAAAAGTTTGCTGTGAAAGCTGGGGTAAACCGTGGCTGGCAAATAATTGCTGGTAAGCTTTGAAATGGTAAACGTTGTTGTCGATTAAAGTTCCGTCCATATCAAATATGGCAGCAAATTTTTTCATAGAATGGAAAAGTATCTTTTAGAACGTCATTGCGAGGTACGAAGCAATCCCCAACTTACAGAGGTGTTATGCAGGTTTGATCTGCATGGTAGAGGATTGCCACGCTATCGCTCGCAATGACGATAATGGTATTTATATTGTTGGGAGGGGCATTTACACCCGCTCCGCAAACCTGTTATTCTTCGCCAAAAACTTGCCGTACTCCAGCAAGTTATCAATCGGCGAACGCTGGAAAAGATCAAACGTAACGTTTACACCTTTTTCAATAGCCTCGTCGGTTTTTTCGAACCCGGCAGAATTATCGTTGATCCAGAAGTTAAGCACAAAGCCAAACTGCATCCAAAGGCCGTCTTTATAACGTTTCGAAAGAAAGCGACGGTCAGCCAATTCGCCCGATTCAAGGCCTTGCTTAATTACATCATCGGCAAAGTTCTCTACTATCACCTTTAGCGTATCTAAAACACGGGGGTGCGATAAACCTTTCGGTGCCCTGTTAGAGCTATAAATGGCAAAGCTGCGGCTGCCTTTCAGTAGTTCGAAAAAGCTGTAGAAGAAAGAGAGTGCCTTTTCGCGCGATGAATATTGCGGCCAAATTTCTTGTGTCTTAATTTCGGCGATGGTTTTGGTCGCCGTCTCGGCCCAAATGTTTTGCTCTAATGCCTCAAAGGATCCGAAGAAACGGTAAAACTCTTCCTCGGTAATTTCATTCTGCTTCGCAAATACGTATACCGACTTAGGTTGTTCGCCCTGTGTAAGTACGTAATCTATATAAGCGGATTGTATGCTCTCTATAGTGGCCATAATATTGCTTGTTTATACTTTAAAGTTACAATATTATATATAAGCAAATGTCATGCTTGTATTATAAATAGGGCTGATAATTATGTAATTAGTAAACAATCTGCCGGATATTGACATTCTTTATACAATGCCCGCGCCCAAAAGAATCCTCAAAGAAAACCCGCCGACCAAAATTTGCCCAAGTTGTGGCTTGTCTTTTACCTGGCGCAAAAAGTGGGAAAAGAATTGGGATAATGTAAAATATTGCAGCGAGAAATGCAGATACAATAAATGACCGTAGATATATAATATTGGCACTTTCTGAAGGAGGATTCATTTTATTCATTTAAAAATGAACAGGCAAAATTTGTGTTACGCTTTTATTTATCAATCAATATTGTATTATCTTTATACCATAATCTACAAATACGCCTATTTACCCCAGGCGTGAAATGTTGGGATGATGTCAAAAATTGACTGATTGTGTGAAAATGACGCAGATATTTGCAATTTTTACAAACCCGGTAGGCTAAAGCGATAGAATGAGCGATAAAACAATATTGGTTTGGTTCAGAAATGA
>CAHJXH010000079.1 GCA_903644075.1 Sphingobacteriaceae bacterium
CCGATCTATTATCGGTCAGGAGGATGTGATCACCAAAATATTAATCGGCTTGCTTACTGATGGCAATGTGCTGCTGGAAGGTTTACCCGGATTGGCTAAAACCCGTGCGGTTAAAAGCCTGGCCCGAAATCTTGATTGCAGTTTAAGCCGGATCCAGTTTACGCCCGATCTGCTGCCATCTGATATTACAGGTACCGAGATTTATCAGCCACAGGAGAAAGACAACTTTGTATTTCAGCAAGGCCCGATTTTCAGCAATTTAATTTTGGCCGATGAAATAAACCGTGCGCCGGCCAAAGTACAGTCTGCATTACTGGAAGCGATGGAAGAGCGCCAGGTATCCGTTGCCGGAAAAACTTACAAGATGGATCCGCTATTTATGGTACTGGCCACCCAGAACCCAATAGAGCAGGAGGGAACCTATCCATTACCAGAAGCCCAGCTCGATCGTTTTATTATGAAAGTGCTGATCACGTATCCCGGTAATGATGAGGAACTGAAAATTATGCGCCTGGTACGTTCGGAAGCAGCTGCTAAAGAAACCAAGGCCGATACCATTCCGCAAAAAGCGGTGCTTGATGCCCGTGCCGAGATTAACAAAGTACAGGTAAAAGAACCTGCCGAAAAATATATTGTCGATCTGATTAGCGCAACCCGCTATCCCGAAAATTTCGGTAAAGATTTAAAACGCTGGCTAAATTATGGAGCCAGTCCGCGTGGCAGTATTAGTATCGATAGATGTGCCCGCGCCGTGGCCTGGCTCGATGGCCGTGATTATGTAACGCCTGATGACGTGCGTTTTATTATCCATGATGTTTTGCGCCACCGTATTATACTAAGCTACGAGGCAAATGCCGAAATGATTAACGCCGATTTGGTAATTGATGAGTTGCTGAAAAACGTAGCCGTAGCCTAAGTACAGCTCATTATCAATTAAACCTACAAACATGCCCGGTTTCGGAAAACATAAAGCAATATCATATCCACCCGAGGTTGTAACTAACCTTAAGGATCTGATGCGCTTTGAGTTCCTGGTTCAAAGTGGTAATCTGTTGCCTAAACATCCCATATATTCAGTACTGGCAGGCCGGCACGAATCTAAACTGCGTGGCCGTGGATTGGATTTTGAAGAAGTACGCCAATATGTAGCAGGCGATGATATTCGAAATATCGACTGGCGGGTTACGGCCCGTACCGGCGAAACCTATTCGAAAGTATTTAATGAAGAGAAAGAACGCCCAACTTTTATAGTTGCCGACCAAAGCACCAGCATGTTTTTTGGCTCGCAAAGGTTTGTAAAATCGGTATCGGTTGCCCATGTGGCAGCCATAAGTGCTTTTTACACCATAAAACGCGGCGACAGGGTAGGCGGGATAGTTTTTAATGAAGAAGGCATGGATTTTATGATGCCTAAAAGAAGTAAGACCCAGGTTCAGCACTTTTTACAATGTGTGGTAAACCGGAATGAAATATTGCCCCAACGCAAAAAAATTGAACCCAATAATAAATTGCTGAACACCATGCTGCAAAAAACACAGGCGGCTATAACGCACGATTATGTGGTATTAGTGATCAGCGATTTTTCGAACATAGATGACGAAACCAAACAGTATTTGCGCAATATAAGTCAGCACAATGATGTGATGCTGGTGCATATTTATGATCAACTCGATCAGGCTTTGCCCGATGGTAAGCTGATTTTAAGTGATGGCAAACGCCAGATTAACTGGCGTAACAGTAAACGCAGCTGGGGTAAAAAGTATGAAAACAGTTTTACCGATATGCAGCAACATTTAAGAGAAGAATTTAGCCCATACCGCATTCCTGTAGTTTTTTTCAATACAGAAGAAGCTATTGAAGACCAGATTATGCACCACATGGGCAAAATATTAAGAAAATAAATGAGTAGAAACGAGCCTCCACAACCAATAAACATCGATAGTTTATGGATGATCAACTTGGAAAATTAATTGAACCCAAACCGGTGCCATTCACCTTTACTACCCCCGGCTGGTATGTGGTGGCTGGGCTAATTGTGTTGCTACTCGCTGGCCTGGTGTGGCTGTTAATCAAACAGTATCAACTAAACAGATACCGCAAACATGCCTTATTGCTATTGGCTGATACCGAAAAGAAATACACAGATCAGAAAGCTTTTGACCTGCTGGTGTACGAAGTCGATTTGCTGATTAAACGTATTGCCATGAGTCGTTATGGCAGGCAAAATGTATCAGGCTTACGGGATGGGCAATGGACCGAATTTATAAACCGTACCTGGCGCGAAAAATCATTCGATGCACAGGATGAAGTATTGCTCAATCAAACCATTTATCAAACGAAACAAGAGGTAACGGCCAACGAAGCACAGGCTTTTACCCAGAAAACAAGGCGATGGATAAAGAAACATAAACGACACATCAATGCAGTTTGAGATAGCATATAAATGGGTTTTCTGGCTGGCTGCATTACCAATAGTGGTATTTATTTTGCTGCCCCCTTTGCACAAAAAGCGAAGCGGGCTAATAGCGCCTTTTTTTAAGCGAGCGGCAACAGTATCAAACCAACGTACAAAAAGAAGTGCCTGGATAAGCCGGAAGAATATACTGATATGGATTTCATTATGTCTCTGCTGGCTGTGTTTGCTTGCGGCGCTATCGTCACCAAGATATGTAGGCAAACCAGCTAAGAAGACTAAAACAGTACGCAGTTTTCTGATAGCTACGGATATATCGTTCAGTATGGCTACTACCGATTGGGTAGTTAGCGGCAGGCGGTTAAGCAGGTGGGAGGCTATTAAAAGTATCATGAAAAGCTTTGTGAAAGACCGAAAAAGCGATCAGGTTGGTTTGGTGATGTTTGGTACTAATGCTTATCTGCAATCGCCTTTCACCACCGATCTGGAAACAGTAAGCTGGCTCATGGACCAAACCGAAGTAGGTATGGCCGGACAAATGACCAGTATTGGCAGTGCTATATCTTACGGAATTAAGGTGTTTAAACAGGATACCATTAAGCAGAAAGTAATGCTATTACTAACGGATGGTATTGACGGCGGTCAGGATATATTACCGTTGGATGCAGCACAGGCTGCCAAACGCGATTCGATCACCATATATACAATCGGTATTGGTAAAGCTAAGGGAAGCGGCGGTTATGATTTGGATGAGAAAACACTGAAAGATATTGCCCGCACAACCGGAGGCCAATATTTCAATGCCATGACTACAGGCCAGCTAAAAAAGATATATGCCACACTGGATAAGTTACAGCCAGTGGTTTATGACGAGGATACTTACCGGCCCGTGGTGCTGCTGTATTATTATCCGCTGGGGGCAGCGGTGCTTTTGATATTGAGCGCGGCGTTAATTAACGGTACAATTAATTTATTCAGGCGAAGCAGTTGAGTTATGGAAACATACTGGCACGACTTAAAAAATATCATCACACATATCGACTGGAAGCAATTTCACTTTCTGCGGTTTCGTGCGTTGTATTTGTTTGTACCGCTGGCTGTTATCACATTACTGCTTATCATCAGCAACCGGGAACGTAGAAAGTGGAAAACAATGGTGGCCGCTCCGTTGCGCCAATATATGTTTAGCAAAGGCAGCCATTGGGCCATCATAATGCCGATTTTGCTTTTTGTAATTGGTGTAAGCTGTATGATCATCGGCCTCGCCGGGCCAACCTGGAAAAAGAAAGAGATCCCCGGACAAAAAATACAGGCGGTAGTGCTAATCGCATTAGACCTGTCCCGATCCATGATGGCCAAAGATGTTGACCCTAACCGGATAGAACGTGCCAAGTTTAAGATCATTGATTTTCTGGATGCCAACCCACGCGCACGTGCGGGCTTGGTCGCTTTTGCAGGCACCGCACACCCTGTTTTGCCTTTTACAGGCGATTACAAGATCATCAAGTTTCACTCGCAGAGTTTGTCCAATAAAATCATGCCCGTTCAGGGAAGCAACATCCCCGTTCTGCTGCAACAAATTGATACGCTGATGAAACATGTAACAGCGCCAAGTACGGTGTTATTAATGACAGATGCTATTGATACAGATGATGCTGCTTTATTGAGCAATTGGGTTGATAAATCAATTCACCGGTTAGAAATCCTATTGGTATCCACACCTAATGGGGCTTCCATACCCGGTTATCCTAAAGTTTTGTCGAAGCAAGATCCATCCGTTCTGCAAAATTTATCTCAGAATACTAAGATTACCATTACCAATTTAACGCTGGATAACTCTGATGTAAAAGGTATTGCAGGACGTATCAGCAAAAAATTATACTTTGAATCTGAAAAGAAAAAGGACGCCAAAGAATGGGACGACATGGGTTACTTAATGTTGTTGCCTGCGCTTGTAATCTGTGCGTTTTGGTTTAGAAGAGGGTGGACAGTACAATGGTGTGTGCTGATATTTGCTACCTTAAGCTTATCATCATGCGGGTTAAAATCTAAGAAACCCGATTGGTGGTATACTAAAGATTACCAGGGGCAAATGCTGGAGAACAGTGGTAAATATGATGAAGCAGCCGACCGTTTCGAAGATGATAAATACAAAGCCGTTGCTTATTATAAAGCCGGGAATTATGAAGCTGCTGCTGATCTGTTTGCACTAGATTCGTCTGCCGCAGGCAATTATAACCGGGGATTGGCACTTACCAAACTTGGCCGATTTGATGCTGCCGAGGACGCTTTTAAAAACGCCATCAATCTCGATCCTTCTTTAAAAATACAGGTTGATAAAAGCCTGGCTGCAACCCAAAATATAAAACACAAGGCTGATTCTATTGCCAGGTATGGGCAACAGTCGGTCACTAATAAGTTTGGGGATAAACAGGTGGCGTCAAAGAAAAAACATAAAAACGACCCGCTGAAAGAACGCAAACCAACCCCACAGGATGAAAGCTTGAGTTCTGATACGCGGGTTAAAAACCTGCCCAAATTTGGCGACCGCTTATCAGACGAGGTGGCCAGCAATATCCATACGGCAAAAGAATCAAAATCGCCGGGCAAGGGTACACCGCCTGATAAAAACGGGCAATTAGCCAGCAATATTTTATTGAGAAGGGCAGCTGCCGACCCCGGCGAGTTTCTGCACAAGCGATTTTTGTTGCAAGAGAAACTTTATTACAGACACGTTAAAAAAAGCAAAACGCCATGGTAAAGAGAGCTGTACTTCTGGTTTTGCTGATGTATGTTGCCTTACAAAGCAAGGCACAGGTGAATTGTTTCGCGCAAACCCAGCTCGATCGTAATACAGTGTATGCGCAGCAGCCATTTAAAGTTACATTTACCGTACTAACCGCAACATGGTATACAGCGCCATTAGAGTTTGATAATCTGCAAATCCCCAATGCCTTTATTTTACCATTCGATAGGACACAACCAGGTATGTTTACCGTTAACGGAAAGCAATACGCCGGGTTGCAGTTCTATTTTATAGTGTTTCCATACAAGCCGGGCAGGTTTACTTTGCCGGCTATTAATATTGTGGCAACATCCCCTGCGGTAGGCGATTATAAAGGCAAAAAGGTTAATATTAAAACCAAACCACTTAGTTACATCGTAAAACCTGTCCCTCAGAATTTTAGTGGCGATGCCTGGTTTGTGGCTAAAGATGTATCCATCAGCAAAACATGGAATAAGCCGCTTAACAGGCTAAAAGTTGGCGATGTAATTATCAGCAGCACGACTATTAATGCCAGGGGTACCTTGCCGCAATTTATCCCAGAACTAAAAACAGATAGCCTGGATTGGGCGGGTGTTTACCCGGGTTCGGCCACATTGGCTGATACGCGCGATGAGTATGATGCCAATGGCACCCGCACACAAACGGCCACTTACTTATTAGAGAAAGAAGGCAACTTTGTAATGCCAGCCTCAACTATTGAGTGGTTTAACCCAAACAACAGCAGGGTTTATAAGAGAAGTACGCCTGCAATAAAGATCCATGTGGCGCCAAACCCTAATTTGGGAATTTTAAAAACACTGAAGGATAGTCTGAATAAACAACAGCCAATTAAAGCAACAGCTCCGGTTAAACATGGGCCTAAACTGATTTATGGCATTCCGTGGTATTATTTCGCCTTGTATAGTCTGCTAGTGCTTTGCGTGCTTTATTTTATTATTACGATGATAGTAAAGCTGGCTAAAATGATAATCCATAAACGCCAGGCTTACTTACAAAGCGAGCAGCACTGGTTCGGCAGGTTTAAACGTTCATCTAACTCATTTCCGGTTTTATTGAAGAATATGTATGCCTGGTGGGATAGGTTTTCAATCCCGAACAAATCTTCATCGCTTCAAAATGATACCAGGACTAAGAATGCCGGCACTATTGACGAAGAATTAGCCGCTTATTATAAACAGCAATATTCGAATGGTAGTGCAAGCACAAAAGTTGATGCTGATTTCAAAAAGAACATCAAAAAGTACCGAAATCAACTGAAGGATGAAGCTAAAGTAAAAGTGAACGACAAGGTTGCCTTAAACCAAACCGAATGGGAAAAATGACCACAAACATTAACCTAACTGGTCACTCTATTGTATTGATAATAGTTATTGGTTTGTTATGTGCCTGTAATTCTGCTACAAAGAAAGAAGAAGTTAAGAAAATTGGCTCAGATACCGCAGTTGAAAAAACAGATACCGTTCACATAGCTAAAATCCTTCCGCCCAAAATATTCGCACCTCCCGAACTCGGTTTTAAGATCGTAGGCTACATGCTGGATTCGCGCGATTCGGATGAGGTGGCCGAAAAGAAATTCGCACAGTGTAATGTAGTAGTATACGCCTGTGCGCAGGTACTTAAAAATAATGTGGTGAAAGTGATTCATCCCAAGGCATTAGCATCATTGGTTAGGCGTGCACATCGCAACCAAAGCAAAGCGTTTTTAGGCATCAGCGGCTACCCATCCGAATTTAAGATCATGACCAAAAGTCCGGTACAGCGCTCTAAGTGTATAGCACAGATCATGCAGCTGGTGCGCCAGTATCACGCCGATGGGGTAGATCTGGATTGGGAGTTTCCAACAGTTAAAGAAAAAACAGATAAGCCCTTCACACTTTTTGCGAAAGAACTGGGCGATAGCTGCCATGTAAACGGCCAGTACTATTTCAGCTGTGCAGTTGCCCCCGGCATTAATAAAGCCAAGCGGGCAAGTGCCATTGACAAAGAGTTATTAACCGGCCCCTGGATAGATTGGTTTAACGTAATGATTTACGATGCTTACAGTATTGATAAGCCTTATGTGCAGCATAGCAAGGTAGCTTATAACAGTTTCTATTATTGGCTGCGGGTACGTAAAATGAGTAAAAATAAGTGCGTACTGGGTATGCCATTATATGGGCGGCCGAGCGGTATCCCTCAGCGTGGCCACGTTTTATCATTTAAAAGGATATTGGCAGAAGGCGGTAATCCTTACAGTGATAGCGCCATCATCAAAACAAATAAACCAATATCAGCCAAAAACACGGCCAGGCAATACACCATTTATTATGATGGTATTAAAACGGTAAGGAAAAAAACGTATGGTGCTAAACGTTTCGGCGGCGGCATTATGTTTTGGGAATTAGGCCACGATGTGGATAATAAATATTCGTTAATAGGAACTGCTGTAAAGGCAGCAAAAATAAAAGGGAATAATCGTAAACACTAAAAACACTATCCGTATGAGAATTTACAATCAAGGTAAACAGGTTATTATTGCAGCATGTGTTGTATTAACCGGTATTGCAGTATTATCATTCAATACCAAAAAGGCAGATGAGAAAAAGGTTAATACAACCAACCTAAATAGAGCAATTGGCGATCCGTTGCCTTCGTGGAATGATGGTCCGCTGAAAAAATCGATTATTGCTTATGTTGAGAAGGTGACCAACGGTTCAAGTAAAGATTTTATCCCGGTTGAGGACCGCATTGCCACTTTTGATAACGACGGAACGCTTTGGGCCGAACAACCCACCATTGAACTGGAGTATGCTAAACTGGCTTTTAAAAAAATGATCCAGGCTAATCCACAGCTTGCCCAGCAACAACCTTATAAGGCCATTATTACAAAAGATAAAATATATTTATCAACAGCTGATGAATCTGTTATTGCGGCAGCTATCATTAAATCATTATCGGGAACTACTGAGGGAGAATTTGATCGGTCCGTAAAAACCTTTTTTGATACTGCCCATTACGTAATCCAGAAACAGAAGTACCCGGTACAGGATGCAACCTATCAGCCCCAATTAGAGTTACTGAAATATCTGCGGAGCAATGGTTTCAAAACCTTCATCTGTTCAGGAGGTACCATTGAATTTGTGAGGGCAATTTCTGATAGGTATTATGGCATCCCTAAAGAGCAGGTGATAGGTACCAAATTGCAATACAAATTTGACGAAGCCACCCATAAAATTATGCGCGAAGGTAAAATTGCCTCCATTTGCGATAAGGCCGGTAAACCTGTTAATATACAATGGCATATTGGTAAAATCCCCGTTTTTGCTTGTGGTAATGAAAGGAGCGGAGGAGACATCCAGATGCTGAAATTTTCGCAAAGTAATAAATATGCAAGTTTCCAATTGTTGGTTAACCATGATGATGCCGTGCGCGAGTTCGCTTACAAAGAGAAAGACAACGCTTCGTTAAATGCAGCCTCCGCTAACAAATGGCATGTGGTAAGTATGAAAAGCGATTGGAAGAAAATATTCCCAGTAAATTAGTAGTATTTATTCGGGGATTATTGATTATAAAAACCTTAATTTGGTGTAAAGATGTATCCATCTATGAGAAACAGGGCATTAATAGTATTGGGGGTAACCCTGATGGCTTTGCAGGCATGCAAAAACCATCCCGATAAAACCGAAAATAAAACGGCCTCAGCAGCGCAGGTTACCGAGGTTAAGAAAACCTATATTGTTAAAAAAATAAACTTTCCGGGCAGTGCTGCTTCTATGTGTCGCCCAACTGGTCTAACCCGGTCAGATAGTGCTACGTTTATGGAAGGCGGCGGTCGCGAGTTTAGGGAAACTGTTTTCGATAAACCAACCGGTGTAGGCGAAGCGCCCGTAGGAATGAAATTCATAGATGGCGGCGAATTTAGCATGGGTGGTGTAAACCCTGTAGGGATGAATGATGGCGGCCACGAAATGATGAATGATGCCCGCCCTGTTCACCGTGTTGCACTGCATTCGTTCTACATGGATGCTACCGAGGTTACCAATAAGCAATTTGCAGCCTTTGTAAAAGCTACAGGTTACGTAACCGTTGCCGAACAAAAGCCTATGAAAGAAGAATTTCC
The DNA here is from genome assembly GCA_903644075.1 of Sphingobacteriaceae bacterium. Classification (GTDB taxonomy): domain Bacteria; phylum Bacteroidota; class Bacteroidia; order Sphingobacteriales; family Sphingobacteriaceae; genus Mucilaginibacter. Next base: position 9,301 of record CAHJXH010000079.1, read on the forward strand.
CGATGCGCCCGAAGAAAACCTGGTAGCCGGATCTCTTGTATTTACTGCCCCACAGCAAAAAGTGCCGTTGAATAACTATTTACAATGGTGGGCTTATGTAAAGGGGGCAGACTGGAAACATCCCCAGGGTCCCACCAGTAATATTATTGGTAAAGATAATTACCCAGTAGTACAGGTTTGCTGGCAGGATGCAGCTGCTTATGCTAAATGGGCGGGTAAACGTTTACCCACAGAAGCCGAATGGGAATATGCTGCAAGAGGCGGAGAATCTGGCAAGTTATATGCCTGGGGTAATGAGCTGAAACCAGGGGGCAAATGGATGGCTAATATATTTGAAGGTTCATTTCCTGATAAAGATGCCGGCATTGATGGTTTTAAAGGCTTGGCACCTGTAAAACAGTTCCCTGCAAATGGTTATGGTTTGTACGATATAGCAGGCAATGCCTGGGAGTGGTGTGATGACTGGTACCGGTCTGACTATTACCAGACTGTTGCAAATAACAAAGTGGCAAATAACCCAAAAGGCCCGTCTGATTCTTATGATCCTGATGAACCCGGCGTTAAAAAGAAAGTACAGAGAGGCGGCTCGTTTTTATGTACCGACCAATACTGCACCCGTTATATGGTTGGTACACGTGGCAAAGGCGATTATAGATCAGCATCTAACCATATCGGGTTCCGTTGTGTGAAGGATGTGAAACCGATGTCTGTTAATAAGATAGCATCTAATTAATTGCATTCAAATAATTTTAACTAAGAACGTTATTTATATATACAAAGCATCATGGCAAAACCGTGATGCATTGTTGTTTTATGACGTGGCGATGCAATCGCCAGGAAGTGTTATGCACGCGTTTACAACGCATGCGAGATTTCAGAAAAGTTATAGCTATATCTCCGTACCTTGATAATTCATAATTTCTCAGGATTTTAGGTTGTAGCACATACTAATTGCGTTGCATCTTTTGAATTGCAACAATTTGGAGGGGGCAAATGAACCTCTTGGGCATTGTAATGACCTTACTTTGTATAGCGCCAAATAATAGCGCTTCAAAAAAGGCCTAATGCACAAAACTACCAAATATGTAATTCTGATGCTATGCTTATCGGTGCAGTGCCTGCCGGTTCATGGGCAAGCGCTGTTGGCTTTATTGTTCGGTAAAAATATACATAACGATAACCTGTCGTTGGGCATCCATATAGGTATCGAAACTTCCGGATTAACCAATACCCAAAGCAGTAGTTTACTCCCCGGGCTAATCATTGGCGCTTATACCAATGTAAAAATAAAAGGGCCCTGGGAACTGAGTAATTACTTCATTTTTAAATCGTCGAGAGGTGCGGCCTCTATTCCATTAGCTTATCAGATACAACCCAATGTACCAGGCGCAGCGGATGCCGATATCAGGCGTAAGCTTACCTATTTTGAGTTAAGCCCTTTACTGCGCTATCATGTAACAACCGGGTTAAGCTTTGCTGCGGGTCCTCAACTTGCTGTACGCACTATTGCCAAAGATATCTACAAAATAACCCTGCCCGACGGTGGTAAAGAAAACATCACTTATAATTTACGCGATCAATACGGCTTGCTCGACTTTGATGTGGCAGCAGATATACAATATGCTTTTTACCAGGGCAAAGGCGTAAGGCTTAACCTTCGTTTTTCGCAAGGTTTTGTCAATGTGTATAAGGACGAAGTGCCTTTCAGCGCAAAAAATCAATACATCCAGTTGGGGGTAGGTATCCCCATCGCCATCGGAAAATCTAAATCATAAACCATTAAAAACAATAAATCATAACACTATGAAACGAATCATTTTAACAGCAATTGTAACCCTGTTCACTATCAGTGCATTTGCACAGGTTAGTAATGAAGATCTGGCCATTGTACAAAGTGTTTTCCAAAAACAGAAAGCCGATCTGGTAAAGGAGAACATTAAAATGAGCGATGCTCAAAGCAAACAATTTTGGCCATTGTACGAAGATTATGAAGCTAAGAGGTTGGCTTTAAGTAAGAAGCGCGCGGCCATTGTTAACGATTATTTAAAGGGATATAACACCTTAAACGGCCAGGGATTTTCGGCACTTGCGGTTCGCACGTTTGCAAGTGATAAAGCCTTTACCGATCTGCAAAGTTCATATTATCCAAAATTCGCAAGTACAATAGGCGGCAAAAACGCAGTCAAATTTTACCAGCTGGAAACTTATTTGCAACAAATTGTAAGGGTGAAAGTGCAGGATAATATTCCATTTATTGATGAACTGGATAAAACCAAACATAATTAATAACCATCCATCATGACGGTAAAGACACTCATATTAATGATTAGTATGATGATACCCACAGCTCTCTTGGCCCAATCCCGGTCCGACAGCACAGTCAGGCAAAAGTATGTCGATAGCATTAAGCATTCAACCTATCCATATACTTTCCCGGCATGGGGCCAAAGGGTTGCAAAAAAAGGTATCGACATGCCTTTGCCGGCAGGCGTAATGGTTAATTACTTCAAGGGCTCACAGCTTATCAATATATCCGATTTGCAGGTAGGTTTTAACAATGGCCCGCTGGTGCCACTCAACTTTATCAAGTTTGGTGAAGTTAAGGCCAATTTCCAATCCATAAGTACGCGGGTTGATCTGTGGGCGCTACCATTCTTTAACGTTTATGGTATTGTAGGCCAATCATTTGCAAGTACCAATGTAAATATCACATCGCCCATCAATTTCTCGAGTACCGCCAAATTCAAGGGGCCAACCACTGGTTTAGGCGTTTCGGTGGGAGGAGCAATGTATGGCATCTTCGGTGTAATAGATGCTAATCAAACATGGACATTTTTAGACAAAATAGATGGCGCTATCCATACCAACTCATACAGCGGCCGTTTTGGGCACGCCATCAATTTTAAATCGCATCCCGACCGTAATGTTACCTTTTGGGTGGGTGTATCAGGTATTTTTATAGGTCGTACCACCACTGGCACAATCCAATTCAGCGATCTGAACACCAATGCCGCCAAGCCCGATCTGCAGGCAATTAAAGATGAAACTGCTGCCTGGTACCAAACACTTACACCTGCCCAAAAGATAGTAACCAAGCAAATTGCCGAGAAATTACTGGACAAAATTAACGGCCTTGATTTGCAAAATGCATCCATATCATATTCCTTAAAAAAACGGGCAACTTCTAATTGGAGCATGCTGACGGGTGGGCAGTTTCAATTGAATCACCATTGGCAATTTAGAGGTGAAGGAGGCTATTTAGGGGGAAGAAAATCTGTGCTTATATCATTCAATTACCGGTTTGGATTATAAATTATGCAGAAACTTAGACACATATTTATTCTTTTTATACTGATAGGCTGCTGCTTATTTGCTGTGAAGGCTATTGCCCAGGATGATAAAAAAGAAGAGAAAAAGGAGAAGCATAAGGTTTCCTTTAAAGATTCCCTCGATCATGCTTTTGACCTGAGCGATTATATGATCTACTCGCATGGGTTTGTATTAGTCCCCGTACCCATTACCGAACCGGCGTTAGGTGGCATTGGAGGTGCGCTGGTGCCTGTTTTCTTAAAGCAAAGAGCACCACTTGTTGATACCGTAAATGGCAAGGTACGGGTTAGGCGTATTAACCCGGATATTACAGGTGCTTTAGCCATGTATACGGCTAATAATAGCTGGCTGGCTGGTGCATTCAGATCCGGAACTTTTGCTAAACCGAATATTACTTACAGGGTAATGGCAGCTTATGGTAGCCTTAATATGAGTTTTTATCATACGTTTCCGGTTATAGGTGAAAAAGAATTCAAATTCAATTTCAAGATTGTACCCATCTATTTGCAGGCACTTAAACAATTTGGTGCTAAAAACAGGTGGAGCGCCGGTATTCAATATCTTTTCTTAGATGCAAAAATTGCCTCGAAAGGAGATAACGTGCCTGATTTTGTTACCTCCAAAGAATACAATAGTATAATCAGCCAGGCGGGTGGAGTTTTTCAGTACGATAGCCGAGATAATATCTTCACCCCCAATAAAGGTGTACGCCTCGAAACCGATTTCTTCTGGTCAAACAGTGCTATAGGCAGCGATTATAACTCCTGGCAAATTGATTATTCGGCCATTGGTTTTACCCCAATCGTTAAAAAACTGATAGGTGGCCTGCGCATAGAGGGGCAGCAATCATTAGGCAGCCCGCCATTTTACACTTTACCATCTATTAACTTAAGAGGGGTGCCATCTGGCAGATACCAGGGCAAGGCCACTTTACTGTCTGAAGTAGAAACCCGATGGGATCTGTATAAGCGCTGGAGTGTGGTTTTTTACGGCGGTACCGGTGTGGCTTATGATAAATGGAGCAACATGTTTGAGAATGATTTGGTGTATAGCTATGGTACAGGATTCAGGTACCTGATAGCACGAAAATTTGGCTTGCGCATGGGGGCAGATGTAGCCCGCGGGCCAGAGAAATGGGCCTACTATATTGTGTTTGGCAGTAGCTGGCTCAGATAGATATACTAATGTGTTTACCTAAAGTTTATAATAATGAAAGGGGTTGTATTTATTTCAGGAACAGTGAGTTGGATGTCGATACGTAAAGAGCTTCGGCACATATTACATGTATATGGTAACATGCCATAGATGCTATTGATGCAAGCATAAATAGGCCCGGTTGGAGCCTTAGTCATTCACCAAAACAACATCATTAATCTAATATTTCTAAACATGAAAAAACATATTCTTTTATTAATGGCAGTCGCAATAGGGTTTGCATCATGCCGAAAAGAACCTGATTATAATCAGCTTTCTTCAGAATTTATTGTGTCAACCAATTTCGATAAATCAGTATCATTCAATACTTATAAAACCTATTACATATCTGATACCGTTATCAATTTAGGTGGCACCGGGAGAGATACTGTGATTACCGATGCCAATGCACAACAGTTAGTTAATGCTGTAAAGACAAACATGACCGCAAGGGGCTATACGTTTGTTACCAATTCAAGGCTTAACAAACCAGATCTTGGACTTCGCCTGGGGGTTATCAAACAAGTAAATGTTGATGTTTACTACCCGGGTTGGTGGGATGGCTATGCCGGCTGGTTCCCTTACTGGTGGGGAGGTTATTATCCTTACTACTACCCATGGACTACAGTATATACTTATACAACCGGTAGCGTTATCCTCGATGCTTACGATCTCAAAAATGCTAAAACTAATCGCGAGTACCGGGTGATCTGGAACTCTACCTCGTTTGGCGCTTTAGGATCTGACGTGGGAGGGAACTTAAATAGAGGCATTAACTCCATTAATCAGGGCTTTACACAATCACCTTATTTCAAAGCCAATTAACAGAACAGTCCCTATTATAACATCAAAATTCTTCATATCATGAAAAGATTAACCTATATAATTGTTGCGTTAATTGGCTTTGGCAATTACGCGCAAGCTCAAATGCAAACCAATGCTCCGAGTGATCTCAATCTGGGGCGCGACTTATTTTTTGTTGGCTACGAGGTATCTATTCCAACCAATAGTAATTACCTGACTAAAACCAGCTGGTCGGGTGCAAGGTTCGATTATCAACGAATGATTACTCCGGATGTATCTGTAGGTATAGGCGTTAGCTATAACTCGTTCGATCAATACTTTAGCAAACAAACCTACCAAAGGCCGGATGGCACTGGCGCAGTAACAAGCGACATGATCAGACAGATTTATACATCGCCTATCACTGCAAGCGTACGCTACTATTTCCCTGGCGCTATGGTTAGGCCTTATGCGGGTATAGGTGTGGGTGCAGAGTATAGCGAACAAAATGCATATTTCAATATTTACAGTGTTAGTTCCGAAAACTGGGGCTTCGCAGTACGTCCGGAGATAGGAGCATTAGCCAAGTTTAACCGCAACGTTGGTGGCTTTTTAAGTGTGGCGTACAACTATGCTACCAATAGTAATGATGCATTTCACATCAATCATTTAGCGCAGTTCCCTATTACAATAGGCCTTGTATTTACCGCGCCGTAAATAAGCATTTAACCCTTACAGCATGAGAAATTTAACATTAACAGTTGTATTTGTTCTTTTACTAGCCACGCAAACCATGGCCCAACAGAAAAGTAAGCCAGATACAGCCAAAGCCGAAAGTGCAGAAGAACTGGCCAAAAAGCTATCGAATCCGGTAGCAAATTTAATCAGTGTACCCTTTCAAAACAATACAGATTGGGGGATAGGCCCAAACAACGGCTCTAAAAATACACTTAATATCCAGCCGGTTATCCCTGTTTCTTTAAATCCTAATCTCAACATGATTGTAAGGGTTATTATGCCTGTTATTGCTCAGCGCGATATCATGGGGCCGGGTACAAGCCAAACCGGATTGAGTGATATTACCGCAACAGCCTTTTTTGCACCAACTCATATTAAAAATGGTTTGATATGGGGAGTTGGTCCGGCATTTCTAATCCCTACAGGTACCAGTAAGTATTTAGGTACACAAAAATTTGGTTTAGGCCCCAGCGCACTAGTGTTAAAACAACAGGGGGCACTTACTTATGGAATGCTGTTTAACCAGATCTGGTCAATAGTTGGTGCATCAGATCGGTCAGCAGTTAACCAATTGTTTATGCAACCCTTTATTACCCATAACTGGAAAAGCGGTGCCGGTTTAGGTATAAACGCGGAATTAACCGAAAACTGGCATGCAGGTTCATTCAGTGGCTTTATAAACCCCACCGTATCGGGCGTAACCAAATTGGGTAGCCAAACGGTTCAGCTGGGTTTAGGCCCACGAATCCCGATAGCTGGCCCGGATGCATCAAAAGCAGATTTTGGGATCAGGGCTGTATTTGCGCTGGTTTTCCCTAAATAATTAATCAAGTTAAAATAATAAACAACATTTATAGAAAACGCATAAACGTCTTTAAAACTAAAAAATCATGAAAAAGTTAAGTTATCTCAGTTTAGTGCTGGTTGCAGCACTGTTTATTTCATCTTGTGGGTCAAGCACTTCAATAGTGGGTTCATACAAAGCACCGGGTGTAACGCAGGTTGCATTTAAAAACCTATTTGTATCTGCCCTTACAGGTAATGCTGCAGCTAAGCAAACTGTAGAAAACGGGATGTCGCAGTACTTGAGTACCAAAGGCATCGCAAGTGTAAAAAGTATGGATGTTTTCCCTCCCGATTTCCACTCAAGCGGTAGCGACAAAGATAAGGATGCCGTTTTGAAAGCCATTCGCGACAAAAACTGCGATGGTATTTTAACAATAGCATTGGTTAACAAAGAAACCGAAACCCATTATGTACCAGGTACTGGTGTGTATCCAGCTCCTGGTTTTGGCTATTATGGCAGCTTTGGTGCTTATTGGAATTATGGTTACAACAGCTTTTACCAGCCGGGTTATTATGAAAATACCAAAGTGTATTATATAGAAACCAACCTGTACGATGCCACATCAGAGAAACTGGTATGGTCGGCACAATCTAAAACTTATGATCCATCATCATTAGAAGACTTCCTGAAAGGTTATGAAAAAGCTATGGCAGAGCAAGTGGTAAAAGATGGATTAGTTGCTCCTACTTCTAAATAGCATAATCGTAACTCTTATTACCACCATTAAACACTTACAGAGATGCGCACAAAATTCATTTTATGTTTATCGGGGCTGATACTGGCGACGGGTATTGGTTTACGCGCCCAAAATGTTGATACCTCTGCGCTGTATATTATGCAACGGATGAGTAATACTTTAAAAAGTATAACATCGTGCAAGGTACATGTGCAGGCATTTTATGATACACCAACCGATGCTTACGGGCTTGTTAAACGATCGAAAGAAGAAGAGGTTTATGCGCATTTTCCTGATAAGTTAATGATTGATAACAAAGAGGAAAATGAGCGGCATGCTTTAATTTATAATGGTAAGCAAATAACTTATTATTCGTATGATAACAATAGCTATAGCGACATTGATAATGTGCCGGCCACGGCATTAGAGGCAATTCAATTGTTAAGCAAAACTTATGGTATTGAAGTACCTGCAGCCGATTTTTTCTATCCATCATTTGTGCAGGACATTAAATCAACGGCCATTAATCTATCGCTCATAGGTAAATCAATGATTAATGGGAAAGAATGCTTTCACATAGCGGGTAAAGATTCGACGATGACCTATCAGTTTTGGATACAAAACGACGTGCTGTTTTTGCCGGCCAAAATGGTAATTGTTTATAACAATAAGCCAGGCTCACCTCAATTTGAGGCTAATTATACGGGCTGGGATATTAATGCGGACATTCCTGCTTCGGTATTTGAATTTATTACGCCGCCAAATTCACAAAAGATAGTTATTAAACCAACGGCCAATCAATAACAATTAACAAAGGTATTGTCATGAAAAATTTGATCAGCAAACAAGGCCCGGTTGTTATGATGTTAGGCCTTATTATATTTATTTTCTCACCAGCCCGGTCGGTTGCCCAACGCTTTCATCATGGCGGTTTCCATGGGTTTGGCGGAGGCGGGGGCTTTAACGGTGGTGGCGGTTTTCACGGTTTTAATGGTGG
>CAHJXH010000080.1 GCA_903644075.1 Sphingobacteriaceae bacterium
GAGGACCTCTACCGCCAGCAGGAGCACGTGCTCGACGAAAAGGGTGAGCACCTGTTGTCGCTATCGAGCCGCTTCTCGGGTGCGCCGAACGACGCCTACGCCGCGCTCTCCACCGCCGATGTGAAGCATCCGACAGTGAAGCTGCCGAATTTTTATACAGCAAACACCATGTAGCCGCAGATTACAAAGATGCCGTAAGGCAGGCTGTTGAAGCCGGGTTGAACGTGCGTACCAACTTCACCATGCCGCAAACTTATATTATGCCGCTGCGCGAACTCATCGCCGAAGGCAAACTCTCTATGAAAACCATTGACGAGCGTGTGGGCGATGTACTGCGTGTGAAATTTAAACTTGGTTTGTTTGATAACCCTTATGTAAGCGACCCTAAGGCTGCCGATAAAATTGTGCACACCGCGGCTTCAACCGCGATGGGTTTGGAGCTTAACCGCGAAAGCATGGTGCTGCTGAAAAATGACAACCATCTATTACCATTAGATATTAAGAAAACCCCAAGGATCTTGGTAACCGGCCCATTGGCAGAGGAGACCAACTATGCCATCAGCCGTTATGGGCCGTCGCACAACCCGGTAACTACAGTGCTAAAAGGTATCCAGGATTATGTGGGCGACAAAGGGCTGGTAGTAGGAGCAAAGGGTTGCGATATTATTGATGCCACCTGGCCGGAAAGCGAGATTATCGAAACACCACTAACAGATAAAGAGCAGATAGAAATTAACAATGCCGTTAACCAGGCCAAAAATGTAGATGTTATTGTTGCCGTGGTAGGCGAGGATGCTAAGCGTGTAGGCGAAAGCTTATCGCGCACCGGTCTTGGTTTGCCGGGCCGTCAGCTTAAACTCATTCAGGCTTTGCAGGCAACAGGTAAGCCTGTTATTATGGTAATGATTAACGGGCAACCGCTAACCATCAATTGGGAAAACCGTTATGTGCCTGCGATTCTGGAAGCCTGGTTCCCTGGGCCGGAGAGTGGTAAGGTAATTGCTGAAACCTTGTTTGGCGATTATAATCCCGGCGGTAAACTGCCTATCACTTTCCCAAAAACAGTTGGGCAAATTGAACTTAACTTTCCGTTTAAGCCGGCATCGCAAGCAAGCCAGCCAACATCAGGGCCAAATGGTTACGGCAAAACCAGCGTTAACGGCGCTTTGTACCCTTTTGGATATGGTTTAAGTTATACTACTTTCGAGTATAAAAACTTGCAGGTAACGCCAGATAAGGCGAACAATCAGGCCGATATTAACGTATCAGTGGATATAACAAATACGGGCAAACTAAAAGGCGATGAAGTAGTGCAACTTTACCTCAAGGATAAGGTAAGCAGTGTTACTACTTATGAGTTTGACCTCCGTGGTTTCGACAGGGTGAAATTAGCCCCAGGCGAAACTAAAACAGTGAAATTTACGCTTCATCCCGATGATTTGGCATTGCTGGATAAGAACATGAACTGGACTGTTGAGCCCGGTGCGTTCGAGGTAATGATCGGCAGTTCATCAGAAGATATCAGGTTAAAAAAAGAGTTTGTAATTCAATAAGATAATTAAATGCAGAGAGCCGCGGGGATCAAAAAAATATTGTTTTTAATGATGCCCGTGGCATTATGCATGCTAATTGCTTCGTGTAAAAAAGGAGGTTCGGGTGATGCTAATAAAGCTGATAGCACCACCACAACCAATACCAATTTTGTAAAAGGCGCCGACCCAAGCTGGCTTACGCAAATGGAGGCATCGGGTATTAAATTTTATAATGCCATTGGTACTGAGCAAGACTGTATCCAAACGCTGAAAGATAAAGGCATCAACACCATCAGGCTGCGAGCCTGGGTAAACCCATCAGATGGTTGGTGCAATACAAGCGATATGGTTATCAAAGCTATTCGAGCTAAAAAGCTGGGCATGAAAATAATGATCGATTTGCATTACAGTGATGTTTGGGCCGACCCGGGGCACCAGACTAAACCTGCGGCCTGGGCTAATCTCGGCTTTAGTGCGTTAGTATCCACTATGCAAAACTATACGGTAAGCGTGATGGACTCGCTCAAAGCCCATAACATTACGCCAGATTATGTACAGATTGGCAACGAAACTAATGATGGCATGCTATGGCCTGATGGGCAGGCATCAAAAAGCATGGCCAATTTTGCCGCCCTGATAAACGCCGGTTACAATGGTGTTAAAGCTGTAAGCAGTACTACCAAGGTGATTGTACATGTTTCAAACGGGTATGATAATACCCTGTTTCGTTACGTGTTTGATGGGCTTAAGGCTAACAAAGCAAGCTGGGATGTGATCGGCATGTCCTTATATCCTGCGACAGACAATTGGCAGAATTACGATATACAATGCCTGGCCAACATGAAAGATATGGTCTCGAGGTACAATACCCCGGTAATGATATGCGAGGTAGGTATGGATGTAACTGCGCCCGCAACCACACAATTATTTATTAGTGATTTAATTAGCAAGGTAAAAGCTGTACCAAATAATAAAGGGTTAGGCGTTTTATACTGGGAACCCGAAGCATATAACGGCTGGGCAAGCTATACATTGGGTGCGTTTAGTTATTTGGGCAGGCCAACCGTGGCGCTTGATGCATTTGCTAATTAATTTTTATTAACAGATGAGATACTAAAGGCTATTTAAAATAAAAAGAATATGCCTTATTTAATGTATTAAGGCCATTTAGAGGCGGGTGTTAGAAAATGAACGAAAATGTTAGTAATATGTTTTCCTGTAAGGAAAATATATTATTACATTAGCGAACTATTTAATACCTAACGCTTTATGAAAGCTTCAATTTTCACAATACTCCTGTTAGGCACCTTAACTTTTTGTGCAAATGCACAGGTAAAATCAGATACCGCTAAGGTGGCTGCCACAAGTACTGCAAAAGTTAGTGCTAAGGCCGATACCGTTGGTTGCTGGTTTAAAGAACTTCGACGTACAAGATACTCTTATGGCTGGTTCCGTTCTACAAAAGACAGCACACTGAGAGAAGTATGGCAACATGGTTATATGGTTAAGGGCTCGAATGTTGTATACCTTTACGCTGACAAGAAAACGAAGGTTAAAAACAAAATTGTCACTAGTTTTGAGCACGGTCCTGCTATGGCCGATGTAAAATAGGCTGTTAATTACTCCCGTTTTTTTACACAATAACTTTTTTCATTGAAAATGTTTAAGGTATGGCATTATATTGCCCATATATTAAACTTATGTTTATGTTTGGGTTAATAAGGTTGATGGTTAAACACTTGTTAACTGATATACCAAAATGTATTTTTATAATTCGTATTTATTTATAGACTTGCAAAACCATTTGTAAATTTAAGCATGCAGAGATATACCGGCCAGAAAAGAATATTAGTAGCAGTTGATTGTATTGTATTTGGTTTTGATGGCAACAGTATTAAACTGTTGCTGGTAAAGCGGTCTATCGAACCTCACAAAAATAAATATAGCCTCATGGGCGGGTTTATACAACCCGACGAAACCCCTAACGAAGCCGCCAATCGCGTACTGGAATATCGAACAGGATTAAAGAATATTTACCTGGAACAGTTAAACGTATTTGGTACCCCCGATCGCGACCCTGTTGAACGAACCTTATCTATTGCTTATTTTGCGCTTATTGATATTAACAAGTACGAAAAGCAGCTGAATGATGAGTTCCATGCCGAATGGTTTTTGCTGACTGAAATGCCCGAGCTGATATTTGACCATAATGAAATGGTGCGTATGGCTAAAAAGCAACTCCGTTATAAAGCTGCGTTACATCCAATATTATTTCATTTACTGCCCGAGCGTTTTACCATACCGCAATTGCAATCGCTTTATGAAGGTATATTTCAGGCCAAATTTGACGATCGTAACTTTAGCCGCAAGGTATTATCAACCGGCTTGCTGGTTAAACAGCCCGAAAAGGATAAGCAATCATCAAAAAAAGGGGCGTTTTATTACAAGCTAAACCAAACAGAATACCTCGAGAACTTCGAGTCGTTCCTCAATTTTGTACCTAACCCGGATAAGCTGCTTACCGAAAACCTGTAATTAAGCCAGGTCTTTTGGCAGCTTGATCAGGAAACTGGTTCCTTGCCCGGTTTCAGAAATTACATCGATCGTTCCCTTGTGTTTTTCTATAATGCCAAACACGATAGATAAGCCCAGGCCCGTACCTTCACCCACATCTTTGGTGGTGAAAAAAGGCTCGTACATCCTTTGCTTTACCTCGGCAGGCATGCCCGGTCCCGTATCCGTTATCTCAATACTGATGTAGTTTTGATGATCGTTGGTTGTTATTGAGATACTCTCGTCCCAGTGTATAGGCTTGCTTTTTATTGCCTGTATAGCATTAGTGATGATATTGATCAGCACCTGACCCATTTTGCCGGGATAACAATTAATAAGTGGCAGTTTATTGAGCACAGGGGTTATGGCAATATAAGTAGGAGTAGTACTGCGCAATATTACCAGGGCATTAAGTACGGCTTTGTTAATATCGGCCAGTTTAAGGCTTTGCTCGTCGGTACGGCTAAAGGTACGCAGGCTGTCAACAATTTCTTTGGTGCGGCTGGCACCTTCTTCAATACCTTCCAAAAGGGTTAATATTTCTTGCTGTATGTACTTAATATCAATCTGGTTACGGTATTGCAATATTTGTTTCCTCAGGTCGTCATTCTGCGGGTTCTGCTCTAACTCTGCGTATTTATCAATAAGATTAAACACTTCAATAAAATCAAGGCGTAAGGGGTTTACATTCGAGCTTACAAAGTTTATCGGGTTGTTTATCTCATGGGCAATACCTGCGGTTAATTGGCCCAGAGAGGCCATCTTTTCGGTATCAACTAATTGCATTTGTGCGGCCTTTTGATTTTCGATGCTTCGCGACAGGTTTTGGTTACTTTCAATCAGTTCGCGCGTGCGGATGTTAACCCTGTTTTCGAGTATGAGGTTTTGCTCGGTTATCAGCCGTTCATTTTCAATGGCTATAGTAAGCGCTGCCATTTGCGATTCGTTTTTCTGGCGTCGGTAAAAGTTAATTTTATCAGCCAGTGCTGCCGAAAACAAAATAAGCTCAAGTGCCGAACCATACAGGATAATATTACCTGTAAAGGTATTGTAATTGATAAGCCCCTGGTTGCGGGCTACTGAGAATATAATGGATAGGAAAAAGAACGTCCACCCAAACATGAAGTATTTGGCCGGTTTAAAACCCTTTAAATACAAGGTGATACCAATGCTTATAAGCGAGATAGATATAGTGAGCGCGCTTAGGCTGATGATGTTATAAGCAAGGTGGGTACGGCCCAATATAATCGCTATAAGCGCACTGGTGTAAAGCAGAAAAAGAAATGCATAAAACCAGTTAAGCGCTTTGCTATTACGTTTAATATGCAAAAACTCATAAACAAACATGAGTATTGAATAGCCAAACAACACACGGGTAATGGGTAAAATGATATTATTAATAACAATTTTATCATGTGTTATAAAATTGAGCCCGTAACCCTTTAGTAACATTTGGTTTAGCCCCAGAAATATAATGTACAATACATAATATAAGTAACTGATATCCTTAACTATAAATAATAATAAAAGGTTATAAATAGCCATGATAATAATAACACCCATAAAGCCGCCCATGGCAATATTTTGCATGCTTGCACTTTGTAAAAACTCGTTTGCGCTATAGGCTTGTATGGGTATTACAGTATTTACAGCGCTTTTTATACGCAGGTAAACGGTGCGCGAAGAATCGGGGTATATAATACAATTGATGTGGATGAGGTTTTGCTCAAATTGGTTTAAATGGCTATGGGGCGAGCTTGAATCCAGGTGTACAAAGTCCTGACTATTAGGATATCTGAAATACAGGTCGAAATTATCTATTACACTGCTGGTTATAGAAATGGGTATAAAAGGTTCGGTCGTGTTATTTTTCAGAACCAGTTTAAGCCAAATTACCTTGGTAGAATAATTAATAAATGGAAGAGCCTGGTCTGTATAGTGAAACTTTGTACTATTTACTACGTCCTTTATATTGTAAGTACCGTCGGGGTCGTTAAGGATGGTATAATAATTATGTGCAATAAACTTAGCGTCGCCTTCGTTTACTGTTAGTGTATCGAGGGCATATACAATTGTTGATTGAAATAATAGAAATAATAAAACTAAAAAGCGTTTCATTTATTATAATAAATGTAAATATTTACCCCAAAAAGGATACGCAATATAATAATTAACTTACTATTGTTTTTTTTGGAAAAAAAGGTTCTGTTTGCACCGTTTAACTAACCATACTTTATGCAATACGGCGTACTATATGTCGACGATGAGATCAATAATCTGAACAGCTTCAAAGCCGCCTTCAGACGCGATTTTACAATATTTACTGCTCAGTCTGCCAAAGAAGGGCGGAAGATATTAGACAGCAACGAAATCGGTGTAATTATTACCGATCAGCGCATGCCGATGATGACAGGTATCGAGTTCCTGGAGTCGATACTGCCTGTATATCCCGATACCATTCGTATTTTACTAACTGGTTTTGCTGATATTAATGCCGTAATGGATGCCATTAACCGTGGCCAGGTTTATAAATACCTGGTTAAACCGTGGCACAATGAAGAGTTGAAGATGTACATACAAAATGCACTCGAAATTTACCATCTGCGGAAAGAAAACAAGGAACTTGCCCAAAAACTAAAGCTTGCCAATATCGAGCTCGAAAATCTATTAAAGTCTCAGTAAATTTAATAGAGGAAGGACAAAAGGACTTTGTTTTGCAGGAGATTTTGGGATAAAAGGCAAAGAACTTTAGAACGAAATAAAGAATTTAAAAAGAAAGGACTTATCAGTTTATCACTGTTTAAGTCCTTTCTTTTTGTGATTGGTTCAAGAGTCTTTGTTCCAAAATCCTTTGTCTTTTCGTCCAAAACTATACTTCCCGTCTCAGCCTTGCTACGGGGATATTCATTTGTTCGCGGTATTTGGCAACAGTACGGCGGGCTATGTTGTAGCCGCGCTCTTTAAGTATATCAGTGAGTTTTTCGTCGGCTAATGGGTGGCGTTTATCTTCGCCGCCAATGCAGTCTTCCAATATCTTTTTAACCTCTTTGTTCGATACCTCTTCGCCGCTTTCGGTTTGGATAGCTTCCGAGAAGAAAGATTTGAGTAGGAAGGTACCAAACTCGGTTTGTACGTATTTAGAGTTAGCCACACGCGATACGGTTGAAATATCCATCCCTATGCGGTCGGCAATATCTTTTAATATCATGGGGCGCAGGTTACGCTCATCTCCGGTCAGGAAGAAATCGTACTGGTACTGCATAATGGCGTTCATGGTTTTAAGCAGGGTTTGCTGGCGTTGCTTAATGGCATCAATAAACCATTTGGCCGAGTCGAGCTTTTGTTTTACAAATTGCACGGCCTCCTTCATTTTTTTATCCTTTTGCGATGCCTTGTCGTAATGCTCAAACATATCCATGTACGAGCGGCTTACCCGCAGGTCAGGGGCATTTTTGGCGTTCAGGGTAAGCAATAACCGGCCATCATCATTAACAATGTGGAAATCGGGGATAACCTGCAGTTGCTTTGTATTTACCGCGTTCGAATCACCCGGTTTAGGGTTAAGCTTCAGGATCTCGTTAATAACCGCACGCAGCTCTTCCGAGGTCATATTAAGCGAACGCTCCAGTTTATCGTAGTGCTTGCGGGTAAACTCGTCCAGATAGCTCTGTACAACTAATATAGCCTTGCGGATAATCGGGTCGCCTGCATCTTTGCGTTTTAATTGCAGTAATAAACACTCCTGCAGGGTACGCGCACCAATACCCGGAGGGTCAAATGACTGAATTACCTTCAGCATTTCTTCCACCTCTTCATCCTCGGCCATCACGTTTTGCGAAAAGGCCAGGTCATCAGTCAATGACATAATAGGGCGGCGCAGATAACCGTCATCGTCCAAACTACCGATGATTTGCTGGCCGATCATAAAGTCTTTATCAGAGATCGGTAACAGGTCCAGCTGCGCCTGCAGGCTCTCAAAAAATGAAGTCTGTATAGCTATAGGTATCTCTTTATGGTCATCATCGTCATCACCGTTTTGGTCATAGCGCGATCCATAATCGTTTACATTATCTTCCTGTAAATAGTCGTCAATATTAAATTCGTCGTACTCGCCATTATCGTCGTCTTTATTATAGGTATCCTCATCCGGGTCACGGTCGGGGTACTGTTCTTCGGGCTCGTTAAGATTAGTTAAGCTTAGATCTTCGAGAGCAGGATTTTCCTCCAGCTCTTCTTTAATACGGGTATCTAGCGAAACAGTAGGTACCTGTAATAGCTTGATAAACTGTATCTGCTGAGGGGAAAGTTTTTGTAAAAGTTTTTGTTGAAGATTCTGTTTAAGCATATTTAGATAAAGCCAAAATTACATCAATTTAGTAGAATATAAAAGGGCGTATTTGTTTAACGTATCCAAAGTAAACGCTAAAACAGGCAATTGTTTGGCAATAATTTAAACTCTTCGCACTTTTTTTGTGTTGTTAGTGCTATATTAGTAATACACAAACTTTAATATCTATGGGATTTGTAAAGGAATTTAAGGAATTTGCCATGAAGGGCAATGTGGTTGACCTTGCGGTGGGTGTTATCATTGGTGCTGCCTTTGGTAAAATTGTAACATCGCTGGTTAATGATATTGTGATGCCCCCAATTGGTATGCTTACCGGTGGCTTGGATTTTAGTAAACAGAAGTATATTTTAAAGGCAGCCGAAGGCAAAACGCCCGAAACTGCTATTAACTACGGTTTGTTTATTAATAATGTGATTGATTTTATTATTGTAGCATTAGTAATATTCCTGGCCATTAAAGGTATTAACGCTTTAAAACGTAAAGATGCAGAAGAGACACCTGCTGCGCCACCAGAACCAACCAAAGAAGAAGTTTTATTAACAGAGATTCGCGATTTGTTGGCTAAAAAAACTATTTAATAGCCTAAAAACTGCCTTTATGCGCTTTGTTTTATGCTGAATTAGGAATGTTGATAATTATGTTAGGTGGGTATTTGAAAAATAGAAATTAAACAGTAAATTTGCACTCTTAATTTTAAAGCAACGAATACAACAATAATAGAGTTATGAAAAGAACGTTTCAGCCTTCTCAGCGTAAAAGAAGAAATAAACACGGTTTCCGTGAGCGTATGTCAACTGCAAATGGCAGAAGAATTTTAGCTGCAAGAAGAGCTAAAGGCAGAAAAAGATTAAGCGTATCTGACGAGAAACGTCATAAGGCATAATTTAGCGTTGCTTCCGTAACTGGGTTTGAACCGGTTATATTTAGTTATCCCGGTTCAATATAAATAAGCAACATGTATACTTTCAGGAAAGAAGAACGATTGTGTAATAAAAGGCTCTTAGAAGAGCTTTTTCACAAGGGTTCTTCTTTTTTATGTTACCCTTACAGGGTTTCATGGCGTTTAGCCGATGCTGCACAATCCGTGCCTGTACAGGTAGTTTTCCCTGTACCTAAAAAGCGTTACAAGCACGCCGTTGATCGTAACCTTATTCGCCGCCGCATGCGCGAGGCCTACCGGCTTCACAAACAGCAAAAAATGTACGAATTTTTAACCCAGGCTAATATAAAGCTTACGCTTTCGTTAAGTTATATTGGTAAGGAGATTGAGCCTTACACGCTGATGGAAAAAAAAATGTTAAAGCTGTTTAATCAACTTTGCGATACGGTGAACAATGAGAGCGCTAAGCCGACTAATTAAAACCATTTTTGGTTATTTCTTCATCGTGCTGATCAAGCTGTATCAGTACCTGCTGTCGCCTATGTTGGGGGCCTCGTGCCGTTATACACCAACGTGTTCGCAATACGCTATCGAAGCCATAAAAAAACATGGCGCATTTAAAGGCGGATGGTTAACTTTGAAGCGTATTGGGCGCTGCCACCCCTGGGGAGGCCATGGGCACGACCCGGTACCATAAATTATATCAATGAGTTTAATCCTTCAAATAGAAACTGCCACCACCGTATGCTCTGTAGCGCTGGCACAAAACGGACAAGTACTTGCTGTTACAGAAGTAAATGAGCGTAACGTGCATGCCGAAATGATTACCCTGTTTATACAGGATGTTTGCGGACAGGCAGGTAAGCAATTGAAGGATATCGACGCCGTAGCCGTAAGCAAGGGCCCAGGTTCGTATACCGGTTTACGTATCGGTGTATCTACAGCCAAAGGAATTTGCTTTGCTTTGGATAAGCCGCTCATCGCTATCGATACACTAAGTGCAATGACCAGCGGCGCTGCAGAATTCTCGGATCTATATGCTCCTGATGCCATCCTTTGCCCGATGATTGATGCCCGCCGCATGGAAGTTTATACCGCTTTGTATACTACCGCCGGCGAAATGACGCGACCAATTGCCGCCGAAATCATCGACGATAACAGTTTCAGCGATATAACCCCCGAAAAGCAATTAGTGATTTTTGGCGATGGTGCCGAAAAGTGCATCCAATCTTTAGCGCACCGTGGTAAACTAACATTTCTTCCTGATTTTGCTAATTCGGCAAAACAACTAACTCATCTTGCATTGCAGAAATTTGAAGCCAAAGATTTTGAAGATGTGGCCTACTTCGAGCCATATTATCTGAAAGAATTTGTAGCTGGTGTAAAAGGCGTTAGCCGGTAGTACTAAAATACACCGTGCAATAAGCGCTTGATAAGTCCGCCCTCATCATCGCCGGTTGAGATGTGGCTTGTGTTTGCGTGAGTCTCAATTTCATGCCCAAATTTTACAGAAAAGCCCATATAGAAACCTGCTCCCATAGAGGCGCTTGCCCTGTTAATCTCAGCATTATCTTTTTTTAAATCGCGCAGTACGCTGTAATCGTGCAGTAGTTGTTCGCTACCGATAAAAAATTCAAAATTGGGCGATTTAATCATCAATTGTCCACCCAAATTATATCCTGTATTATCAATAGTCTGCGTTACACCAATCATTAGGTTGTGGTACTGTATATTATTGGTGAACACGCCCGTTAAGCCGTTGTAGAATAGTTGCTTGGAAGCAATGAATATGGGGATATATTTATAAGAACCATCGTCATTTAACGCAAATGTTTTAGATGCGCTTATCTCAAAGCGGCCATCAGTAGGGGTAATGAAAGATTTTTTAGTGCCACGGTCAGTCAGTATTTTGAGCGCGACATCATACAGATTGCCGCTCGAACCGGTGCTGCTTACCCCTGTAACCGTTTCTGTATTGTTAAAATTATGAACGTTTGAGCTGGCGCTCCAGCGGATAAAGCCCAGGTCTTTTAAATTGTATTGCAGGTTAATGCCGCCATCTGTGTGCTGGCCAACTCCTAAACTAAATGAAAGCCCCGGTGACCGGAAATCGGGAATGAAATTTGCAGCACTAAAGGTGCCCGGATCATAGGTGGTTCTGTTGTGGCCGGCGAGTGTTAAAAATAGCTGGTTATTAGGCTTATCAAACGTTATATCCGAATGGGTTATGCTGGCATCTTCGTGAACTATCCCGGAAAGAGCGCTCAGTTTTAGTCCGACCGAAAATTGATTGTTCAGTGTTTCGCGATAAGTAATACTCAATTGGTGATAGCCCTGATACCAGTAGTTATCGTTGGCTACATCATGGTAATTAGTATTGGTAAAGCTCGAGTTGCCGTTAAACAAGCCAACCGTTTCATCGGTAAAACGGGTATTGCCTTCTCCTTTGGTTTGCCATGAAAAGCCAATTTCCTGGTCGCCTTTTAAGCTGGTGTAAATTTTAAACATGCCGATATATACATTATCAACCGTGTACAAATGGTTGGCGCTGTTTTGCCCGTACATGAGGTTGGGCGTAGTGCTTTTACCTAAAAAAATACCCTGTTTAATAGTAGGCTGTGCATTACCGGTAATGTATGCGTTGATGCTAAGGTTGGGGAACAGGAAATTAAAGGCAAACATCCTGCTCGAATCGGGCGTGAAGACCTTCTGAGAAGGGTTCTCGAACGAATCGTATAGCGTATTGGTATAGTATTGCGCAAACCGTTGAGCAAAAACCTGCGTGGTGAAAAAGCACAGGATAAGGATCAGGAAAATCTTATTCATTCATATATTGGTACGATGCAAAGTATCAATAAGTCAACTATGAACAAACATTTTAGAACTATTTTTCCACTGTTTTTGTCGAATCAACTTTGGCCAGCTTCATACAAAAGTTGGTATAATAATTTTTATCTGATGCGATGAGTTGGTACGATGCCGCGTAGTAGTTTTTAAAACCCGGATCGCTTTGCTGAAATGCATCATAAAAGCCATGCTTTAAATCGCGCTTAAATATTGGCTTCATGTTTTTAAAGTTGACAAAGAAGGCCACATTGCTACGTTCGGATAGCATATCATCAAACTCGTTAAATGATTCTGTTTTATTAAGAAATTTTTGGTTGTTATAACTATCAGCATAAGCCCTAAGCTCCTGGGCTGTATTGGCAAGGATCAGGTAATTATTGATGATCATAAAATACGGCTTGTTGAAAATACCAAAGGCATCACCCAATAAGTAAAACGGAATTTTGGTGTAGTTAAACTGACCGATCTCATCACTCGCTTGCGTACTTATATTCATCAGCGAAGGGAACAATTGCTGCCCGTTACTCACTTCAATAATAGCCAGCTTTTCCTCAAAGCGGGTAGTCACTACCGCAAATTCATTACTCAGTACTTTGTTAAAATCTTTATCGAGGTTGATACCTGTTTCAGTCTTAATCTTTTTAAAGAGTTCCTGTTGTTTCTCCTTAGTGCCGCTTTTGTTATTCCAGTTGTTAAGGTCTTTGATAAATTTATCGGGATTGGATACCGAAAAACTGGTACTGTAGGCCGTAGTAGAAGGGAAAATCTCTTTTAAATGATTTTCCACCGGTTTCTGTTCGGTAAACAGGTTCAAATAACTAACCGGCTGATTGGGCGTAATGGCGGTAGTACCGTTAAACATCAGTGCATCGGTTTTATAATTTAAACTCAATGCCGCCTGTGCGGGTAAAATTCGGAATGCCCTGAACAGATCGGGGTTTTTATTGATAAACAATTGCTGAAACAGCGGCTGCAGCTGCGCATAGTTTATATACAAAATAGCCAGCGCATTATTATGCTGCTGTTCTGATAGCTGTAGTATGGTATGTTTATGTTGTTTAAAATCGTAGTTGATGCTTTTGCCGATCAACTCTTCCGAAAAGCTCCCGGTAAAGATCTGATTCTCGGTTTCGGCTAAAAAGAAAGGCCGTTTTAAGCTGGTAATATCGATCTGGTAAAGTTGTTTATCACCCTTTTTAATGGGGGTGACCTTAAGAGTGTCACTTATGTTCTTTTTCAGTTCATCGATAATCGAACCTTTAAATTCCTTATCTACAGAGGTTGTCAGCAGAAAATCAACCTGGTCTGAAGTTGAAGGGTGGATAGATAAGTATACCGGCTGGTTTTCGAAGTATGGTTTCAGCAGAGCATTATCTAATAGATATTTACGCAGGGCATCCAGTTCGGTAGTTTTATCCTGGCCGGCGATGGAAGTCAATAAATGGTTACCGCTGAATGCATCGTAAAAACCTTCATCGTTGCTAAATTCGGCTATCAGCGAGGCATCTTCGGGGATGTGTTGCATCACTTCAACGGGGCGGCGGCCGGGAGGGCTTAGGTGTTTAAAATAAACAACAGTTACCACAGCAGTAGCAATAAGCAAAATTAGGGTGGCAATCAGGTGTTTCATGGTATTTTGTTAGTGCAAAGGTAGATTTTTACGCAATGCCCATAAAGTAATTCTTTCAAATGGTTAATTTAGCCAAATACCCATCATGAACAAACAAATAGTAGTAACAGGCGCATTATTAGGTGTGCTTGCTGTAATTACAGGAGCTTTTGGCGCACACGGATTAAAGGCTGTATTAACACCATCGCAGTTAGAAACTTGGCATACGGCAGTACAATACCATTTCTACCACGTTTTTGCCTTATTGTTTTTATCCACCTTTGGGCGGTTTAAAAATAATGTAATTTTTACCGGATACTGGCTTTTTACCTTTGGTATCGTGCTTTTTTCGGGTTCGTTGTACCTGCTCTCATGCCGCGATGTTTTGGGCTGGAGCTGGTTACACTGGTTAGGCCCGGTTACGCCTGTAGGCGGTTTACTTTTTATATCCGGCTGGATCACTTTGGCCGTTGCAGCCATCAGACACAGATAATATAGATGCTCGAATTTGCAGAGACATATAACCATGGCCGTAAAACGCTTTTCGTCGAGGTGATTTTACCCCTGGCCATTGCCAAGAACTATACCTACCGCGTGCCCTTCGAACTGAATGACGTGGTGGCTGTAGGCAAAAGGGTAGTGGTGCAATTTGGTAAAAGCAAGCTGTACACGGCCATTATTGCCGGTATAAGCGAGCATGCGCCCGAAAAGTATGAAGCAAAGTATCTGATGGATGTGCTTGATGAGTTGCCTGTTGTTACCGATGTGCAATTGGGTTTCTGGCGGTGGATGGCCAACTATTACCTTTGCAATACCGGCGAAGTAATGAACGCCGCCCTGCCTTCGGCCCTGAAACTGGCGAGCGAGACTAAGATTGTACTCAATAAGGATTATGAGATTGATCGTTCGTCGCTACATGATAAAGAGTACCTCATTGTTGATGCACTGGATATTCAGCCCGAGCTAACGGTTAGCGATATTGCTAAACTCCTCGGCCAAAAAACGGTGATGCCGATTTTGAAACTGATGTTTGAGAAGAACCTCATCATGATTTCGGAGACGGTTAACGAGCGTTACAAACCTCGTAAGCGTACTTATATTAAGCTAAACCCTTTTTACCAGGGCGAAAACATGCAGGAGCTTTTCGAGATCCTCGAGAAACGCGCACCTAAACAGGCTGATGTGGTGCTGGCTTACATAAATCTATCACGCGGTGGTAAAAAGGTTTCTAAGCCAGATCTGATCGAGGCCTCGGGTGCAAGTTCGGCGGTAATTAAAGCTTTGGTTGAGAAAGAGATCTTGATTGCCGAAGATGTGAACGTGAGCCGCTTGTTTTTTGAGAATGATACCGACCCCGAACTCACCGCCGTTTTAAGCGAGGAGCAGGAAGGCGTACTAACCAGCATCCGCGAGCAGTTTACGCAGAAGGATGTGGTGTTATTGCATGGTATCACTTCATCGGGCAAAACGCAGTTATATATTAAGCTGATTGAGGAAATGATTGCCTCGGGCAGACAAGTGCTTTACCTGTTGCCGGAGATTGCATTGACTACGCATATTATAGAACGCCTGCGCCGCTATTTCGGCGAATCGATAGGTGTATATCATTCCCGCTTTAACGACCAGGAACGGGTAGAGGTTTGGCAAAAGGTTTTGGATGGTAGTTATAAAATTGTGCTTGGTGCACGCTCATCTGTCTTTTTACCATTTGCAGATCTGGGGCTGATTGTGGTTGATGAAGAGCACGAAACATCGTACAAACAATTTGACCCGGCACCACGGTATAATGCGCGGGATGCAGCTATATATTTATCGGCATTGTACCAGGGCAAGGTGCTGTTGGGTTCGGCCACGCCATCTATCGAATCTTATTATAATGCCCAAAGCGGTAAGTTTGGTTTTGCGGAACTTAAAACCCGTTATGGCGGTGTAGAAATGCCACAGATTGAGGTGGTAAACATTGCCGAAGAGTTGAAGAAGAAAACCATGCAGTCGCACTTTACCAGTGTGCTGATGGATGATATGCAGCAGGCCATTGAACGTAAAGAGCAGATCATACTGTTCCAAAACCGTCGCGGTTATGCACCGGTGATGATGTGTAAAACATGTGCTTACACGCCTAAATGCATCAACTGCGATGTAAGCCTTACCTACCATAAAAGCAGCGGAAAAATGCATTGCCATTATTGCGGTTATAAAGAAGACAGCCCGAGCACATGCCCGGCCTGTGGTTCGGCACATTTGGAGTACAAAGGTTTCGGTACTGAAAAGGTAGAAGATGAGCTTACTGTTTTACTGCCCGAAGCCCGCATTATGCGCATGGACCTGGATACCACCCGCGCTAAAAATGCTTTTCAGAATATTATGAATGATCTGGAAGAAAAGCGCTTGGATATCTTAGTCGGCACACAGATGGTAGCCAAAGGATTGGATTTTGCCGATGTTACTGTTATAGGGATTATCAATGCAGATAGTCTGTTGAAATACCCCGATTTCCGCGCCAATGAGCGTAGTTTCCAGATGCTGGCGCAGGTGAGCGGCAGGGCACGGCGCAGGGGCAAACAGGGCAAGGTTGTGAACCAGACTTACGACCCCAGTCACCGAGTAATACAGCAGGTAATTGATAACGACTATGCCGAGCTCTACAAAAACGAAATAGACGAGCGGAAGAGTTTTAAGTACCCGCCTTTTTACCGTATGATCCAGCTCGATATCAAACACAAAGACCCCGATATGCTTTACCAGCAGGCCGAGTATTTAGGAGCTGAACTCCGCAAGCATTTTGGCGACCGGGTAATTGGCCCGGAATACCCGCTGGTGAGTCGTATTCGTAACTTCTACATAAAATCTATCATGCTGAAGTTCGAGCGTGATAACTTGTCGCTTAATAAGGCTAAGGATATTATCCGCAATGTGATCCTGCAATTTCAAACTACCAAGCTCAGCAAAGGCAGTTTAGTTCAGCCGGATGTTGATCCGTATTAGTAAATAAATTTTTTTATTTATTTGGTTAAAGCCATTGATAATGAACGATATAAGTCAAGAATTAATTTCGGGGAATTCGAAAAAAATATGACTTACTCCAACAGAGAGATCATCAGCTCTGATGACCTCAATAATTATAGTATTTCACATAATTATGAACACATAGTGATAGCCCATGGTACTAAACTTTTCTACGGTAGTTAAAAATAATATCTAATCTATTTGAGCCTTTGTCAAGGGTTGGAAATTTAAAGCAGCCTCATACGTCCGGATATTAACCCATATTTTAATAATTTAATATTTTGTAAAATTATTTAAGTAAAAATTGTTTAGCTTGCAGCATAACTCATGTTAGTTATATAAACCTGTAGGATTATGATAAAGTTTACCGAGAATAAAGGTTCTGAAAATCCTAAAAAGGCTTGGACTATTCCCACTGTAGAGATTATTAATGACGGAGACATTGAGTCGCACCTAACAGCTAAATATTTCGAAGGCCAAAATACCGCCGGTAAAGGAACTGCATTTAATGGTAGTTAGTGGATTGTATCAGCAATGTATGAATTTTATTTGAATCAGGTTCATTACGTTGTAGAGGCATATTAATTAAACTTTTGCGGTTTCTGCAATCGAAAAATTTAAGCCCCTGATAAACAACAGGCTTAAAAATTGTCAATACTAACATAAAATTAAACCTCTCTTTAGGGTGGCCCATTTTGTATAACTTTGTGTTAACAATGGCCTACAAGTTTATAGACAATTATCGCGAAAAAGGTGCCCGCAAACGGCTGGTTGATATTTTAGCAAAAAAAGGCATTGACGACG
>CAHJXH010000081.1 GCA_903644075.1 Sphingobacteriaceae bacterium
ATTACCTGCGCATCAGTTTCTGCAACCTGTGGGAACCTAAGATTGAAAAAGCGTTGATTAAGCTGGGCGAATTTTTCACTAACGCTTACAAAAACGCCCAACCATCTGTTGCTTAATACTTATTCGTAGTAGCAGATGTAAGCCAGATCGGTATCGCATACGATTTCGAACTTGATATTAGCTTCGAGCAAGATGGTTTCCTGCGCTACGTATTTAGTTTGATTTTCGCCATTTACACTCAAGCTTGCAGTTCCGGATACAATGATGATTTTTTCTGGTGTTGAAGTATTGAACTCATAAGTTCCTTTTTTCATTACGCCAAGCGTGGCTTTACCTTGCTATGTTTCAAGGCCCAGGCTTTGTACTTTGCCATCAAAATACGTGTTGTGTGATACAGTATCGGCCGGATTACTCATTATAGAATTAAATTATGCTGATTAAATATTTTCGCGGTCGCCATGTGCTTTGGGTTCCGAGATAACAAGTATACTGAGTTCTTCCGAATTCTGGTTACTGATGCAATGCTTTGTTAAAGCCGGGATGTGGATACTTTCACCCGCGTTAACCGGTACCTCTTTTCCTTCAATATTAAAAGTGGCCTGCCCTTTCAGGATATAAAATACCTGCTGTGCTTTGTGATGGAAGTGGTATTGCTCCGATGTTCCGGCAGGTAATTTTTCTTCAATAACACTTAACGTATCTGTTTTTAGCAGGTGCCAGCCTTCGCATTGGTTCCCCCAGAAATAATGTTCGGCATTGGCGATTGATGTAACCATGATGAATCTTTTACCTGCAATTTTCAGCAAAAACCATCTCCCATAAAATATACAGTTGCCAAATAGTTTAGCGTAACAGATTTATGAAAATAATTGCAGGTTGCAATTAAACTATAATTAAAAAAATTAATCAAACTAAACATAAAGCGCAATTTGATTAAGGGTATGAAAGATCTGTACTACATTTTGGGAACGGATAGCAATTGCACTCCGGATGCTATAAGCGAGGCGTATCGCAAATTAGCCAAAAGGTTTGAGCCTGCTTATGGTGAAGAAGATGACTTTCTGCAAAGTCATTTCAGGGAAATTAGCGAAGCTTATGAAATATTAAGCAACCCTGCCCGTCGCAAATTGTACGATGCTACGCAACGAAAGATCCATAAAAAGCAGATAGCCAATTTCAAAACCAGGTATCTCAATATGGCCTTAACGGGCAGCTTAATATTATTTACAGGCGTATTTGGGTTTTATGTGGTGAGATCGCTCAATGTAAACCACACTCAACAAGTTGTTGAGCCTGTTAAAGTCGCTACAGTCGATCCGGTTATACCACACGCAATCAAACATCATAAAAAGAAACTACACGGTAAAGTTGCTGAACCAACTATTGCTGCCAGCAAACCGGTTGCAATAAAAAAGGATTCGGTTAAAACTGAATCTATTGAAGCAACGATTAAGCCTGCCGCAGTTACGTCGGTGATGGTTAAACCAGTGCCTACCTCTATTAAAGTTGCACAAGCGCTCACTGTTGCTAAAGTTGCCGCTGTTACTAAACAGCCTGTTGCCCCGGTTGATTCATCTTATACAACTTATTTAAAGCCCAACCTGTCTGGCTCCATATACCTGCACCAAATGGCCGATTATATGTCGGCTGTGGTAACTGTACTGCCGCACAACTCGCTGGTTAAGGTATTACAAAAAGGACCGAGCTTTTATAAAATAGCGTATAACAACCAGGTAGGTTATTTACCACGATGGATGGTGGTGAATCCCTAACGGTTCATTAAGGGTTGAGCAATATCGAATAATGAACTTTGAATTTCCAACATCGAAGTTTTTCCTTCATTGTTCTGTATTCGACATTCTATGTTCGGTATTAATTTTCTTAACTTAATTATTCGCTTCTCAAACTCTTTACAGGGTTTAACAACGCTGCTTTAATGGCCTGAAAGCTCACCGTAAACAGGGCTATAAACAAGGCCATCATACCGGCTAAGGCAAACATCCACCAGCTCAACGTTACGCGGTAGGCAAAGGCTTGCAGCCACTTATTCATGCCGTACCAGGCAATTGGTGTGGCTATAATGAATGAGATAATTACCAGTTTTACGAAATCGACCGATAGTAATTTTACAATACCCGATACGCTCGAGCCCAGCACTTTGCGTACCCCTATCTCTTTCCGGCGTTGCTCGGCGCTGAAAGCTGCTAAGCCAAACAAACCCAGGCAAGAAATCAGGATGGCTATCAGCGTAAACGAATTGATGATCTGCGAAAGCACAATCTCTGTTTCATATTGCTTTTGTACTTCACTATCTAGAAATGAATATTCGAAAGGCACCAGGGGCAGGTTTTTGTGCCATACGGCATTGATCTGGCTTAATAAAGTTTTATAGTCTTTGGTATTTGTGGCCACCACCATGCTGTTTAAAACCCATGCATGGGTATCATAAATCAGCATAAAAGGGCGTACATCATTATGCAGCGAGTTATAATTAAAATCTTTCATCACCCCTGCAACGGTAACATACCATGCCGGGTTGGGCGCGTAATGCGAATACAGCCTTGCACCAACCGC
The DNA here is from genome assembly GCA_903644075.1 of Sphingobacteriaceae bacterium. Taxonomy (GTDB): domain Bacteria; phylum Bacteroidota; class Bacteroidia; order Sphingobacteriales; family Sphingobacteriaceae; genus Mucilaginibacter. The sequence continues at coordinate 2,575 of CAHJXH010000081.1, forward strand.
TGTTTGCTCGGTAAGGTTAAGCCTTTTGGCAAGTGCCTGGTTAATAAGCACCTTGCCCGAATCTCCCTGCATTAAATCGCGGCCGCTTAAGAGTTTAATCCCATTTGCTTTTACAAAATACTGATCGCATGATATATTTTGGGCGTCGATAGCAGTCTCCATATTGCCGCCTTCGGGGTAAACACCATGGTCATGCATAATAAACTGGCTCAGGTAGTTGTCGGCGCTACTTACAGCTTTAACACCGGCTAATTGACGCAGATCATTGGCTAAGGCCGGCATGCGGCTTTGTGCATCGCCGGTATAGAAATTAAAAACCAGTTTCTGGCTTTGGTCGAACCCTAAATCCTTCGACTTAATATAGTTCAACTGACTATAAATAATAACGATACCGCTTATCAACACAATAGACAAAACAAACTGAAACACCACCAGCGACCTGCGGATACCGGCTGCCGATACCTTGCTGCTAAAATTGCCCTTAATAACTTTTACAGCCTCAAATGCCGATAAATAAAATGCAGGGTAGCTGCCCGCCACAAAACCGGTTACAATAACCAGCGATGCCAGCATAAGCCATAAGCGGTAATCGCTAAAGAAAGTTAACTGGATATTGGTATGCGTAATGCTGTTTAAATAAGGCAGCACGATCCACAATAAAGGCAGGGCTATAATTACGCCAATAAAAGCCAGCAAAAAGGATTCGCCTAGAAACTGTTGAATCAGATCGAATTTGCCTGCGCCAATAACCTTGCGCACGCCAACCTCTTTAGCCCGTTTTGATGCACGCGCTGTTGATAAGTTCATGAAGTTAATACAGGCTATTACCTGTATCATTACCGCAATTAATACCAATATTAAAAGAAATGACGGGTCGGCAGTTTTACTAGGCTCTGCGTCATAGCCCGATGTGGTGTGGATTGTGGTAACGGGTTCCAGGTTCATTACTTTAGTCATACCCAGGGTTTTCAATTTTTGGGCTGCATATTTATTCAGAAACGCGGGTAGTTTTTTCTCCAGGGCTTTAGCATCAGCACCCGGTTTAAGCTCAATATAAGAGTATGTAAAATTATTGCCTGCCCATTCGCCGTCATTAGCCAATGATTTGCCTGTTTCGCCGCTTTTCAGCGTGATGAACATATTACCCTCTATGTGTGATTTACCCAGGCTTTCATCAATCACGCCGGTAACTTTAAAATCATGCTTACCCCATTGATCGTTAATATTAATCACTTTACCCAATGCACTTTCATGCCCGAAAAGTTTATCGGCAACCGGTTTGAGTAATACGATAGCGTAAGGTTCGTCCAGCGCATGAGGTGCTTTCCCTTCCACAAAATGATAGCTGAACATATCGAAGTAGGTAGAGTCGACGTAAAAGGCACCCTTCTCGTAAAACGATTGGTCTTTATAACGTAGTAAATGTTCTTTCGAACCTAACTTGTCTGTTTCTATTACCCGCACATAGTTTTTAACCTCGGGGAAATCACTTTTAAGCGCAGGTGCAACAGGCGGCGAAGCCGAAGCAAAAGTATGCTTATCGCCGGTAAGCACCATTGAGCTGTTAATACGATAGATGCTTTTAGCATTTTTATGCTGCTTATCGTAGCTGTATTGCTGCTGTACATATAGCAAAATATACAAACAGCAAAGCGTGCCAACGGCCAAACCAAAAATATTAATGAAGCTGAACGTTTTATTTTTTAACAAAAAACGAAGCGCGGTTTTAAAGTAGCTTTTTAACATAGCGATTGGATTATAGGGTATTATAACTTTATATAAATAACCCAAGAAGATGCCAATCTAATAAATAACTGATATACAGATATTTAATATAGATTACAAATTAAATATGCGTTCGGATATGATACAGTAATTGTTCGGTTATAGCATATACCAGTGCTTAAAACGCTTCTCTCATGTTTAAATAAATGCCCGAGAAGCCGTGCCCAATACCATAATCTGCAGTGATGTTGGTACGGTCGTTTTTGTTCATTTTGATGCGGAGGCCAAAGCCGCCGCCGGGTGCTATGGTATTAAACAGGTTTTGGCTAACCAGGGGTAACGGATTACTGGCCGTGGTACAATCTAAAAAGGTAACGCCCCCTAACAAGCCATTGCGGGTAAGCCTGAAACGAAATTCAGACTCGGCATAAAACATATTAGTGCCCCTGAACCTGCCCTGTATATACCCCCTGCCCGACCGGTTATAGGTATCCCAAGTGATGGATGGCAGCTCTAAATAAGGCACATGGCCAGATATTACATTGGTACCCCAAACCCAAAATGCAATGAGGTTTTGAGGGATAGCTTTGTTCACATTTACATAAGTACGGTACTCGTAATAAAGCACAGAACTACTTTGCGAACTACCCAGAAACTTAGGATTAACACGGTAGTAAGCGTTAAAATAATAACCCTTGTAAGGGTTTACCGGGTTATCGCGGCTATCGTGCATAATTTGGGCTGATATACCATTTGTACCGTAACTGCTTGTATTAAAGCCATAATATTTTGAATAGGTATAGTGCGAGGTAATGTGTACGGGCGAATCTAATTTTAATGATTCGTCCTGTATCTTAGAATTATAGTCTACCATCACACCCAAACCGGCATACCAGTGGTTGTCATTCACTTTCCGCAAAAAAGTTTCATAAAGGCGCAAGTAATTATATTTCAGCGGTTGTGATAAATCGCCTTTGGTGGTTCCGCTAATGCCATTCCAGCTAAAGCTGTAGGGCTGGCTATGGAGGCCGTAGATACCCAAACCATAAGTAGGCTGCGTAAAAAACAGCAAACGGTTATCGCCCGATATGTACCATTTATTTTGCGGGGTATAAAGATCATACCGCACAGATAAAATAACCTGGTTTTTTGAGGTTACAGACACGTTAAGCAGCGCCGTTGTAAGCTTTGTTGATTTAGGATCGGCTAAATACTTGGTTGCACTTACTGCAACCCCCAGTACTGCGCCATTTGCCGGGCTGTAACCAACAACAGGTAAAATAGAAAGGTTCCTTTCCCCTGCCTTCGGGGTATCTACAACTTTAGGTGGCTTTTTAATTATTTTTCTAAGCACATCAAAAATATCAATCTGTGCTGCCGATTGGACGGAATCGGGCCTTACAGTTTCTTTTTGCGCATAAACCTTGCCCCCAATTATAATTAGAATGGCAAAAACCATGGTAACAATACGCAACGAATTAAGAAACTTTTGAATAAAACACATGCGCCAGGGGTTAAGAGATACCGTACGGAAATAGGTCTTATTTCTGCAATTCTTAAAGTTAGATCGATTAGGCGCTTTAACATAATTGTGACGGACAATCTAAGTTCCATATTCCAAAATGCAACCAGAGAGGGGTTGGTTATCCTGGCGGTTATTAAAATATAAATAAGCAGAAAGGGCAATTCTCTGGTTGAAAATTGCCCTTTCTATTTATTCAATAATTTAATTTAGCTTTTCAGCATAGCGAAGTTAATGGTTTGCTGATTGCCATCGGGGCCAACGGTAATTGTAAATATACTTTCGGCCTTATTTTGCTGATCAAGCTCCGCGGCATGTAACAGTAAAAAATATCCGGCTGTTTTAACGTAAAAATCCTGGGTGCCAATTACACTCAGTTCGTTGTTGAAAATATTTTTAAATGCCGTATATGATGCCTGGGTATCCATGCATTGTTTCAGGTCTGTAAAACCCTGAATGTATTGTTTCAGCGCATCGAGCATATTGCCGTCCATTTTAATAATATTGGCATAGGTACCGGGCCAGTCTCCTCCCTCCCAATTAGCCAAATTATTATACGTATTTCCTAATGTTTGGATAGTGTCTTTAGCTGTCCCGGCAAAATCAGTTTGGGGATCATTTTCATAATTATCAAAATAAAACTGCCACAACTGATTATAAATAGCTATACGGTCGGTGGCAGATGTACGCCCCGCTTGGTTTTCATAAGGAAGTGCCGCACTCATAGCTTTGGTTAGGTAAGAAATATTGTTATCCCAACCGGTGGTTGCTATTTTTTCAATAAGCAGTTTCATCAAAGCCGGTGGAAACGTGATTTTGTTTTCAATCGTTGCCGGCTTATTAAGGACAGAGCTTGTGCCTGTTGTATATTTGGCGATCAAAGCTGCCAGATCACTCTGTTGAATGCCATCCCATATCACGGCAAAATCAAAGTAGGTATTTAAGTCGTCCGCATTAACATTGTTATTTTTCAGAGCGGTACTCAGCAAAAATGTAAAATCAAATTTGTCAAGTGTCGATGTGCCGTAAGCAGGCATCTGGCCGCCTATCTGGCTCAGCCACGAACCCGAGCCATTACCTAAAACCCATTTATATTGTTGTGTTCCCTCAGTGCTAACTTGCTGTAAGCCCGCAAAATTTTCATTGACCACGTTCTCAAGCGAAAATACATCCTGGCCTAGCAGCGTAAAGCTAAACACAGTGAAACCCAGGCCCCAGGTATGGGTAATGGTAAGGGTTTTCTGGTTCATATAGGTATTTAACTGGTAAGGGATAACGCCGGCGCGCATATCGCTCAATAATTGGGTAATATCAAAGCGAAGCAATTGATCGTGATATTTCAATAAATCGGCAGTAGCTATATTTACCGAGAGCACATCTTTCTCCTGGTCAATACGCTTATACTCATAACTGAAGTTCAATTTAACAGTTGCCTTGGCAACATTGCCAATAAGGTTTGGCACGTACTGCTCTATAGCGTTTACCTTAGCAATTAGCTGGTCTATGGCATCAGCTACGCCTGCCAGGTTGTAACGGGCAATCAGGCCGTTCACCAGCTCGCTCTGAGTAGCATCTGCAACGCCGCTTTTTACTTTATCCAAAGCAGTGTTAACAACATCAATAGTATTGCCGAATACCGATTGGATTAGTTGATTATAAATAGCAGTCAGCTGTGTTTTAGCTGCATCGCTATCTTTAAATGAAATATCGATACCTGCGGATGCTGTGGTATCGGTACTCACAGATTTGGTCTTTTTAACCGATAGCAGGCATTGATTACCGGCTAACTTTTTTATAACCAGGGCAAAGGCATCGGCAACTTCTACTACAAACTCTACTGATATAGAGGGGCTAAGGCTCAGGTCGAGCGTAAGCGGTGTGGGTAAATATTCGCCCAGCACACTCAGGCTTTGCGAAAATATGTTCGACCAGCTCACCTTCAGATCGCTCTTTAACGAGCCGTTTACACTAAATGTAAGGGCATCTCCCTCGGCCAGGCTGGTAATATCATTTTCTATAAATATTGTTTTAATCGCTGCTATATCGGCTATAAATGAGGTGTTCATTGCATCGCCATTGCTGTGCTTTTTATAATAGGCAGCGGCGGCATTGCCACTTACTGTCAGTTTTTCATCAAAACCAATACTTGCAATCGGGATCTGCACACCGGCAGTAGCACTTACTGTAATACCGGCTGCATACTTAAGGTAAGCATCGGTTGCATTATTAGGCGTTATTATGGCATCGCTGGTACCGATCACACCATCCGGGTCGGTATCTGCAGCCTGGTTAAACAGCATTACACCAAGCTCGGCACTGGCATTAATATTAAAAGTAACATCGGGCAGTGTAATAGGCAGTGCCTTTTCTGCCGAAAGTTTTACAGGGTTGGGGTCATTATCTCCGCCTGTCATTAATGTTGTGTCTTTTAGCTGTAGGGGACTCAGCAACGATCCCGCTGCTGCAAATACCTGTGATAAATCGGCCATGGTGATTAAGGATTTTTAAAGTACTTTTAATAGTTGAGGTTTACTAATTCATTGCAAATTAGTGCTTTAATATTTTAAAACCGACCGTCAAAACACGGTATTTAAAGATTTAATGCTGGGTTAATATTGATAGCGAAAAACAATAAAACACTAAAAAAATTAGCATTTTGTTTATATTTGAAAAAATATTGAATTTAATAAAATGGCAACTCTTAGTAATCTGAAAAGCGAGGCCAAAGCTTTTATCAAGCGAAAAAGCGGCCCGGATGAGGTGATCAGGATAATACCCGGATCGGCACCCGGTAATGCATCAACACATTATGTGCTGTATACCGCTTTTGACGAGAACCCGGATTGCCTGGGCAAGATATTATTTGATGTAAATGGTTATTGGATTTACGATGGTGAAATGCTTTCTGTAGAAGAACAGGAACAGCTTGCCAAATTCATCATTAATTATGTTGAACCTTTGTAGGGATTAAAATGCTATACGGAAAATTATAATTGAGTTTATCGAATTGAAAATTATCCGGGGTTGACAATTTTAAACTATTAGGGATACGCAGGTTTACTATATGCTGCGGGCTTGTTACTCTAAAAATACTTTCGAATGATGACTCTTGAGTGCCCGGCGCTGCCTCGTTAAAAGAACGCACGGGGATATTCTTCGGCAACCCCGACGGCCCCATACTTACCTGGCTAAAATGCCATCCCGATTTAATGCCGATTTTAAAATTAAAAGCCTCTTCGGTACAAGTCAGCTGCCTTGGCGTACCGCCTACCTGGGCATGTACACCACCTGCCAATAATAATACGATTGCACTTAACAGTAGCTTTTTCATATTGCTTAGTATATATACGTAGAAAGGCGGGCTTCTGTTGCTAACTACAGCTAATAAGTTGCAAACTATCATTTAGATATTTTGTTGAAAACAAATAAACTTATAATTAATTATTATGCCCTGGTATAACGGAGATTACCCGCCATCGTACAAAAACCAACCGAAGAAGCTTCGGGAAAAGGCGGTAGAGATTGCAAATGAGGTTTTAAAAACCACAGGTAATGAAGGAGAAGCCATAGCGACGGGCTTAAAGCAGGCCCGTGCACATTTTGCCAAAGAGAAAGTAAAGGATAAATAATAAGCTAAACGTAATGCATTATAATTTAAAACGGTTTACAGAGGCCCAGGAGAGAGATTACGAACTTGCCCTATCCGAAATTAAAAACGGACGCAAACGCAGCCATTGGATCTGGTATATATTTCCGCAGATAAAAGGTTTAGGTTCCAGCGATATATCAAAATTTTATGCCATTAATCGTATCGAGGAGGCCGAAGCTTATCTGACTGATCCATTATTAAGCAGCCGCTTAATTGAGATCAGCGAAGCCTTGCTTCAATTGCCAGAAGATAATGCTACAGAAATTTTCGGTACACCCGATGATCTCAAACTTAAATCGTCCATGACTTTGTTTGCTTCTGTACCCGGTGCACCTCCGGTATTTCAAAATGTATTAGATAAATTTTTTGATGGCATGAAGGACGAGAACACAATCCAAATACTAAGTGAGATATAACTCGCTTAGTATTGATCTTCAACAAAACTTTTTAGCGATAGCAGGTTATTCATAGATGCGCCCATGGTATTGTTGAAATAGGCATATACCGATTTATCTTCCTGCCATTCTTTAACGTAGCTGGCATATTCGGCAAGCACATCGTCGGGGTAACTGCCCCTGTAGCCGCCGTTTGGGCCATGGAAACGAAGATATACAAAATCAGAGGCTGTAGTTAGTAATGGCGAGGCCGATGCAGGCAAATCCTGGATTACCATACCGGCATTGTAGCTCTCCAATAGCTCATAGACACCCTCCTCATACCACGATTTATGGCGAAACTCTACCGCAATTTTCCACTTCTGATTTTCATTTGCTTCTCTAACCGTATCCAGCAATAACTGCAACTGTCTCTGCTGGGCAATGGTAATGCTTGGTGGGAATTGTATAAGCAAACACCCCTTCTTCACATCAACAGCACCGATGATCTCCATAAATTTAAATACATCTTCCGGGTTAAATGCAAGTACTTTATTATGCGTTATACCCTGCCATAACTTAAATGTAAACCTAAAGTTATCAGGCACTTCGGCAGCCCATTTACTTAAAGTTTTTGCTATTGGCACTTTATAAAAAGAGCTATTGATCTCGATGCTGTTAAACAGCGAGGCATAGTATGCCAGCCGACTTTTATCAGCAAACTCCGGCGGGAAATCACGTTTGGGGATAGGCGTTTGCAATCCGCTAATGCCGCCATAAAAAATTCCGGGTTCAGGCATTATTTACCGAATATGCTTTGTGCTTTCTTAATCGTTTTCTCCAGGTCAATCCCTTTGCCTAACACACCTTTAAACAGATCGCCGGTTTCTTTTAGGCGGTCTATCGTATTAAATATGGTGAAGTGTTTCATGGTTAACCCGGGCTTTACCTCGTCCCAGCTTACAGGCATCGAAACCGTGGCACCGGGTTTAGGCCGCAACGAATATGGCCCCGCAATAGTAGCACCGGGGCGGTTTTGCAGAAAATCGAGGTACATTTTGCCTTTACGATTAGAGATCATCCGTTCCAGGCTGGTATAGTCAGGAATTTGCTTGTGTACAATGCTTACTATAATCTTAGCAAAAAGCTGCGATTGCTCATAGGTATATTTGCCTTCGAGCGGTATATAAATATGCATCCCGGTTGAGCCGGAAGTTTTAGGGAAACTGGGCACATCAATGGCATCCAAAACCTTGCGTACTTCCTGTGCAGCTTCTATCACCTGGTCGAAGGTATTCTTGTCGGGGTCAAGGTCGATGACGCAATAGTCAGGGTTATCCGGCGATTGCACACGGCTAAACCAGGGGTTCATTTCGATGCAGCCAAGTGATGCCATCCACAACAAATAAGACTCATCTGACCCTACCAAATATTCCTTATGTTCGCCATCACTCGTGGTGTACGGAAAAGTTTTGGTTACCCAGTCAGGCGCTTTTCCCTTAATATCTTTTTGGTAAAAACTTGAGCCATGAATGCCATTCGGAAAACGGTTCAACGACATCGGGCGATCTTTCAGATAAGGCAAAATATAATCGGCCACCTGGTAGTAATAGTTGAACATATCGCGCTTGGTAACGCCATCTTCTGGCCAATAAACCTTACTTAAATGAGTAAATTTTAAATCGTGCCCGCAAATCTTTCTAACCTGTGTTTCTTCCGTCGGGTTAAGCAATGTTCTTCGCTCCATTTCTTTGGGTGGTTTAATGGCTTTGGCGTGTTTGCTTTCTGGCTCGTGTTTGGCTTCGGTAACGGCTTCAGTTGTTTCTTCCGGCCGCTCCAGAACAACATCTTTCGCTTTCTTATCTATCCGCATTCCTTGAAATGAAGCCTGACGGAAAACACCATCACTGGTTACCTCGGCAAAGGCCACCTCTCCTACTAACTCGGGTTTAAGCCAGGTAGGCTTAGCGCCCATCCTTTGTGGGCGGAAACGGGAGGGTTTATCTACATCCGGAATTACATCAAACGGGCTCTCCTCGGTAATGAGGGGCTTAAACTGCTCCATCATTTCCTTTTGCAGCTTATCTGAAAATCCCGTGCCTACCTTGCCAACATATTTAAGTTCGCCATGATCATAAACCGCGAGTATCAATGCACTGAAAGCCTTGCTGGTACCTGCATTTTTGGTAAAACCTGCAATAATTACCTCCTGGCGCTTATGGGCCTTGATCTTCAGCCAGTCTTTCGACCGTAGATCAGAAGTGTAAGTGCTATCTGCTTTCTTTGCTATGATACCTTCCAGCCCCATCTTTGCGGCAGCATTAAAAAACTCGATCCCACTGGCATGAAACACCTGGCTAATCCTAATCCGGTCATCATCTGTCGGGATTACCTTTTTCAGGATAGCCTGCCGTTCTATAAGCGACAGTTCCATCAGGTTTTTACCTTCGTACCACAAAATATCGAATATGTAAAACACCAGTTCGCCATCGGCTTCGCTACGCCAGTTTTGCAAGGCCCCGAAATCAGAGATACCCTTATCATTTAATACCAGGATCTCGCCATCAACAACAGCATTAAATTTCCATTTTTTAAGTAAATTATGGATAGAATAAAAACGCTCGTTGAATGGAATATTATTCCGGGAGATCAATTCAGCATCGCCTCCATTAATTACACCAACGGCGCGGTAGCCATCCCATTTTACTTCGTAAACCCAATCTGGGTCATCAAAAGGTTCATCTACCAGCGTGGCCTTCATGGGTTTAACACCGGTTGGGATTTTAGATTTGGGTGCTTTTTTGAGCAGGGCTTCTACATCAATATCATTAGTATCGCTAGCTTGATTTTCATCAGCAATCGTTACCTCCGGCTCAGTCGTGGCTTTTTTTTTACTTTTATTATCGGCCTCTTCTACATCTTCTTCATGCCCGTGCTGCCATACTTTTTCGCCCGTCTTTTCCATTTGAGGGATGGTTTTGCCGGAGAGCACCGATTTATCTTTCTTGGTTACATCCTTGTCAGTGGCAAACTCATCGTTATGCTTAATCAACAACCAGGCATTTTCGCCCATACCGTGCGTTTTCACCAGAGCAAACTCACCCTCCAGCTTTTCGCCGTGTATTTTTATTTTGAGCGAGCCAGAGGCAAGTTGTTTAAGCAAATGCTTTTCCTGGGCTTTTTTACCCTTAATTTCTTCTATTGGCTCGTAAGTTCCCTGGTCCCAAACTATTACTGTACCACCGCCGTATTCTCCCTGCGGGATAATACCTTCAAAATTACGGTAGTCGAACGGGTGATCTTCCACCATCATGGCCAGGTGTTTTTCTTTCGGATTGAGTGACGGGCCTTTTGGCACGGCCCAGCTTTTTAATACGCCATCCATTTCCAGCCGGAAATCATAATGCAGCCTGCTTGCATCATGCTTCTGAATTACAAACATTAAATGATCTTTGTCCTTACTTCTTCCGGCTTTTGGTTCGGCGGTCTTGGTAAAGTCCCGCTTTTCGGCATATTTCTCCAGGCTCATAACTAATTATTTTTTGAGGTGTTTCGCAACAGCTTTGGCTGAATTTCCTACGGCTTTAACTGCAGTTTTAAGGTGCTCTGCACTTACACCAAATTTTTTAGACCAATATTGAACCTCATAATCCTCACTCATATTGATCAGATCGCTGTCCGGGCTACCGGTTTTAGTTTTGTTGTCCATGTTAATTTATAATTGATTTATTTTCACAACATAAGAGCCGCTGAATGGTTTTACGATTAGAAAAGACAAACTACACATGGAGAAGTTTTTGATTAAAGTAGCGCAAGACGAGGAAGTATTTGATTTTGAAGTAACCGAATACCTGCACGATGAAGAAGACCATTGCAAATTTGAAGTTTACTTAAGCGGCAAACTGGTAGCAGGCTTAGAACCCGACAAATACGAATATTTAAAGGTTTGCAAAAATCAAGGTAAAATAGACGAAGGTGTACTTCACCTGGTGATAGAGCAATTGGAGTCCTATAATATAGGATGATCAGAAATGATCATATTCGGCAACAATCCCTCAAATTTACCCAACCGTATGCCTACAAGTTCGATCAGCTTAAAATTTTACCCTTATTAACGTTGCTGCAAGGTGCACTGGCAGTAGTTTTCCCCTTGAGAAGGGGAATGCAACGCCACTGCTAATGCTGCTGGATTTAATTAGGGGTATAAATTGCATCAAGTTAAAAGATATGGGTACACGGTAGCCAACTTTACCGGGAGGTAAATTCTGAATTTGAGTCAAAATTTACTATTTTGATTGGCTGGTATGGACACTGTTACACTTAGCAAATCACAAGCCCGAAAAATTATTCTGCAGGCAGCAGGTCTGGCGCAAAATGACCAATTTGGAACAGGCCCCGAGGCTGTTTACAACGTTATCGATCATCTGGGCTTCATCCAAATAGATACTAATTATGTGGTTGAACGCGCGCATCACCATACTATCGCGGCGCGCGTTGCTGACTATGAACCAGAATGGCTTTATGAACTACAAGCCGACGGCAGGATCTATGAATTCTTCATGTCCGACACGGGTTTTATGCCCATGAACAATTTTCGATTTTCATTGCCCGTAAAAGAAAGTTTCCGGCTCAACAGAAAACCCATTAACAAAGCCGAAGCTAATTTAATGGACCAGGTACTGGACAGGATTGGGCGTGAAGGGCCACTCATGGTTACTGATTTTGAAAACGACCGTGTGGAAGCAAGCTCGGGCTGGTGGGACTGGCGACCGGCTAAAATGGCACTCGAGCGTTTGTACCTGGACGGGAGACTGATGATCACCCGCCTGAAAAATTTTAAGAAGTTATATGATCTGCCCGAAAATTTAATTCCTGAAGATGTTGACACTACGATGCCAACGCCGGAGGAATTTGCAAGGCATATTATTCGCCGTACATTGAAATCGCTGGGCGTAGCTTATGTAAAGGAAATGACCTGGCGCGCCCGTTTCGTAAAAAATAATTTTATAAAAACAGAACTGGCAAAATTGATAGCTGAGGGTGAAGTTTGCACGGTTTTGATCGATGGGCTTAAAACCGCCCCGCTTTACATGTTAACGCGTGAAATAAATAAAGAGATCACACTCTCCGGTGATGCCGTCATTCTTTCCCCGTTCGATGTGCTCAATGTGTTCAGGCACCGTTTAAGGGATTTCTTTGATTTCGATTACCAGATTGAATGCTTTGTGCCACAACCTAAACGGAAATATGGCTATTTTTCATTGCCGATATTAGTTGGTGACACCTTTGTTGCCAGAATGGATTCGAAAGCCGACCGGAAGCAAAAGACTTTAATTGTGCACAACCTTCATTTTGAACCTGTAAAACTAAGCAAGCCACAGCTCGGCAAAATTATCGATGCACTCAAAAGGTTTGTTAAATTTAACCAGTGCCAGGGTATTATTGTCAACAAATCAAATAATGAGGCTTATTTAAAGACCATTGCAGATGCATTGTGCTAAATGCTGGATTGTTTATATAGTTGCACAGGCGGCACGCGTGCGCCAGCATTCGATTAACGAAAAAAGGCACCGTTTTACGGTGCCTTTTTAATATTACAATCTGCAACTAAGCAATATCAAACCGGTCCAGGTTCATTACTTTAGTCCACACCTTTACAAAATCGCTCACAAATTTATCCTGCATATCAGAGCTTGCGTATACTTCAGCAACAGCTCTTAGTTCGGAGTTAGAACCAAATACCAAGTCGGCACGGGTGCCAGTCCATTTTACTTCACCTGTAGCGCGGTTGCTGCCTTCATAAACTTCTTGGTCGTCTGATATTGCTTTCCACGCGGTGCCCATATCAAGCAGGTTTACAAAGAAATCATTGGTAAGCACACCAGGGCGCGAAGTGAACACACCATGTTGCGAACCATCGAAGTTTGTACCCAATACACGCAGGCCACCTAACAGTACAGTTAGCTCAGGCGCTGTAAGTGTAAGCAGATGTGCCTTATCAATTAATAAAGCTTCGGTAGATACGGCGGCCTTTGTTTTGCGGTAATTACGGAAACCATCGGCAAGAGGCTCCAGGGAATCGAATGATTCTACATCTGTTTCTTCCTGCGAAGCATCCATACGGCCCGCTGTAAAAGGCACAGTGATAGTATGTCCGGCATCTTGAGCGGCTTTTTCAACAGCGGCACTACCAGCCAGCACAATTAAATCGGCTAGCGAAACTTTCTTGCCATCGGCCTGTGATCCGTTAAATTCATTTTGAATGCCTTCCAATATGTTCAACACTTTCTGTAACGACAATGGATTACTCACCTGCCAGTATCTTTGCGGAGCCAGGCGGATACGTGCACCATTGGCACCACCACGTTTATCAGAGCCGCGGAAAGTTGAAGCCGAAGCCCATGCTGTGGAAACCAGCTCAGACACGCTTAAGCCCGATCCCAATATTTTAGCCTTCAGGCCTGCAATATCAGTTTCGTTTACCAATGCGTGGTTAACTGCGGGGATAGGGTCTTGCCATAACAATACTTCCTGCGGTACATCCGGGCCAAGGTAACGCTCGCGCGGGCCCATATCGCGGTGTGTTAATTTATACCAGGCACGTGCAAAGGCATCGCCAAATGCTTCGTGATCTTCTAAAAAGTGCCTTGATATTTTTTCATATTCCGGGTCAAATCTTAAGGCAAGGTCGGTAGTCAGCATGGTAGGCTTATGTTTTTTCGAGCCATCATATGCATCAGGGATAATATCGCCTGAATCTTTAGCCACCCATTGATGGGCACCGGCCGGGCTTTTGGTTAGTTCCCATTCAAAGCCAAACAGATTTTCAAAAAAGTTATTGCTCCATTGGGTAGGCGTTGTGGTCCAGGTTACTTCCAGGCCGCTGGTAATAGTATCGGCACCTTTACCCGAACCATGACTGTTGCTCCAGCCAAAGCCTTGCAATTCAATGCCCGATGCTTCGGGCTCTTTACCTACATTATCGGCAGAGGCGGCGCCGTGGGTTTTACCGAAACTATGGCCGCCTGCAATTAAAGCAACTGTTTCTTCATCGTTCATTGCCATGCGGCCAAATGTATCGCGGATATCTTTAGCAGACATTATAGGATCCGGGTTACCATCAGGGCCTTCGGGGTTTACATAAATTAAACCCATTTGTACAGCAGCAAGTGGCTTGTGCAGGTTACGGGAGTGAATATCACCATCGGCATCATTGTCTGATACCAATACGCCATGACCTTCAACCACCCCCGGGTCACCGTGATCATAACGGATATCGCCGCCCAGCCAGGTAGTTTCAGAGCCCCAGTATACAGATTCATCTGCTTCCCAGGCATCTACACGCCCACCGGCAAACCCAAAGGTTTTAAAGCCCATTGATTCGAGCGCTATGTTACCGGTAAGGATCATTAAATCGGCCCATGAAATTTTACGGCCATATTTTTGTTTAATAGGCCAAAGCAAGCGGCGGGCTTTATCAAGGCTTACATTATCGGGCCAGCTGTTAAGCGGTGCAAAACGTTGCAAACCGGCACCTGCCCCACCACGCCCATCAGTAATGCGATAGGTACCGGCACTGTGCCATGCCATACGTACAAATAAACCTCCGTAATGTCCAAAATCGGCCGGCCACCAA
>CAHJXH010000082.1 GCA_903644075.1 Sphingobacteriaceae bacterium
TATTCTTCCTGAGAGATTAAACCGTTATCGAAAAGCACTTTTAATTTTTTCAATTTTTCGGTTAATTCATCCGGTTTTGCTGCAACAACTGGTTCTGGTATATGTACTGGTTCTGGTGCGGGCGCAGGGGCAGGCGGAGCAACCGGTGCAGGAGCTGGCTGTTGTGCAACCGGCTGCTGTGGTTCTGAAATGTTGATGATATGGCCTTCTTGTCTTTCCACACGTCTGCGCTCTTCTTCGCGGCATTGCTGCGAAAACTGGTAAAGCTTGCGGGCTTGTACTTTAGGCAAATAATCTACACCCATTTCGGCACCTTTAGTGGTGGTAACGGTGAATACCGCGCCAATAATTTCTTCCTTAACGTTTACGTCGGCAATATCTTTCCAGGTGAAATCTAAAAACTTGATAGACAGGCCGAGATTTGCAGGGGTAAAAAACAGCACGCGTCTGTTGGTAACCGCAATACAATCTGGCAGTATGTTTACCAAAGGTTTTTTCTGGGTGGCAATATATAGGGTTTCTTCGCCAACTGGCAATAACTCCTTTAAGCGTGAATATACTTTTTCAACGGCTCTGGGTTCCTGCTGGTCACTTAAAAATTTGTCGATCATCTTGAGTTTGATTTATAAACCGGGGCAAAAATAATTAAAATTATGAGCTAACGTCAAGCAATCAGCAAATTACATCCGCGAATGTCGGCATTATCAAAACGGCCAAGCACTTCAAAGGATCCATCTGCATAAATCTTGCCCAAATCCTGTGTTGCAATAAATGAGCATGAGTTGATATTCGCCAGATCGATGATGTTAATACCGCCTGTTCTTCCACCTGTTAAAGTGGTGATGGGGTCGTTGGTATCGCGGGTAATGATTTTCATCCAGGGTGGGCAGTTGAAAATACCAAGGCCTTTAGAATATGCTTGTGAAAGTAATTCGGTCATCCCATACTCGGAGTGGATGTGCTTTACACCGAAACCATTAATCAGCGTTTCATGCAATTCCTCGCGGATCATTTCCTTGCGGCGGCCTTTCATGCCACCGGTTTCCATGACGATAAGTTCGGGAAAATCGATACGATATTGCTCCACAAAATCTAACAAAGCAAAAGTTACGCCGATCAATAAAGTTGGTTTGCCTGCTGCCTGCTGTTTTTGTAATTGCTGATAAAGGTCGTCGTGATTATAGAGATAGAAACCACTATCTGGGTTTTCTGATTGTTTGATCAGATCATCAGCCATATAAATGAGTGAAGAACCCTCGCGCTCCAAATAGGATGGGAGCAAAGCCAGTACGCAATAATTGCGGATATCGCCATAAAACAAATCAAATGCTTTGCGGAAACTTTGCTCGTACCAACTTACATCGGTTACAATATGACGGCTGGTAATTATCCCCGTAGTGCCCGAACTGGTAAACGTTACCTGTGCTTCATCAGCAGAACTTACAATTTCCTGCGATTTAAAGAATTCTACAGGCAGAAAAGGAATTTTATAAATATCATTAACCGAAGCCTGATCGATGTTTAAGCCCTTGATAAACTGGCTGTAAATGGCATTGTTTTCGGCCTGAAACCTGAAAACCTGTAAGGCGGCTTCATCAAACTGTTGCCTGTTGCTGATAGAAAATACTTGTTGCTGATCTGGCTTTTGCACAATGCAAAGATAATAATCATAAGATGCCTTGTGAAAACTATAACATCATCACAATTACATCTTTAATTAATTACAACTATAATTATTAAATTATAAATAATAAATATGAAACTTATTTTCGTTTAGGTAGTTGATATAGTACAATAAACTTAAATTATAAAATAATGCCAGACACTAAACACAGCCACCACGAAGATGCGGCTAAACACCACGACGAAGCTGCAAAAAGCCATCGTGCTGCACACAAAGAACACACAGAAGGTAACGACGAGAAAGCCGCTCACCATGCACAAAAAGCACAAGGCCACCATACACAAGCTGGCGAACATGCTAAAGAAGCTTCAAAGAAACATGCTACCAAGCATGCTTCTAAATAAGCCCTCAAAAACTGAAAAACAAATGGCAGCGATAATATCGTGGCCATTTGTTTTTTACGAAAATTGAATATTATACGTGTGTAAAGGCGCGCTTAACCAACAAGCCAGATAGGGCCGACATGCCGCCAAGGATCCCACCAATCAACATGGTGATAATTAATAGCCAGATCCAACCCGGCAGGTGAACCATCTTGGCAACGCGATCTGCAAGGATATGATCGTTAGGTACACTCTTCAGTAAAGCATGAATACCCCAAACTGAAGCTACTGCTAAAAAGCCCGACCAGAACGATTGTGTCGCAGTTCTTCCCGCATAAATAGTTGCTACAAAAGCAATAATGGCAGCTGCCCACCAGGTAAATAAAAACCCGCTGCAAAAGGTGGCGACGAATATGATTACAAACAGCATTATTTAACAGTTAAAGTTAAGGTTGATTTTATTTTGTTCGATTGCTCATTTGGCGATTGCATAAATAGCAACTCGTTCAGCTTGCCGGCTTGCCATGTTTTTAGCATATCATCATAAAAGTAACTTCCGGGGTTACCAGATTCGCCACCCGGGAAAATACCGTAACCCTTTACTTGTGGCCCCATTTGCACCACCATTCGCCATGATGGGCCGTGGCCATCTATTAGTGCATTAACGGTTGAGCTTGTTCCACCGGCTTTAAAGTTGCCCAAGCCAAAACCCGGGATATTAGCCAAATGGTTAATATAGGTCTCTTTTACATTACCCCATTGCCATTTGCTATTGCCCGGCTTGCCATACTTGTGCGTCAATTGACTAACCGTGGCAGCGAAAGCATTACTCAAAACATCGCCTGCAGTTTCTACAATTGGTGTTTTAGTGTTATTAAACCATTTTGACTTTGGGTCTTTCAATAATAGCTCAACAGTACGATCACGGGTTGGCCATTTCAAATTGTTATCATCGGTAACTTTGCCAAACTGATCTTGCCAGGTTTGGGTGTAAAAATTTAGCCACCAGGCGTTAAAAATAGTTGCACCAATTTCATCAGCATCAAATCTTTTATTCCAGCTTTTAAGAATGTCGAGTACTTGAATCTGCGTTTCGTCCAGTTTTGTTGAGTCGATGTATTTCAGCATTTCTGCTAATACATCTTGTGCAAAAATGCTGTAGTTGTCGGTTTGCAATACACGCATACTATCAACAGTAGCCTTCTGCATGGCTGCCAAACGGGTATTAATGCGTTTGCCGCGCTCGTATGGGCCAAACTGCCAGTTGATGTAATATGGATAGCTTGGATCTGTTGATGATTGATTGGCCGAACTCAAATAGCCCTGCGCCGGGTTCTTAGCTGTTGGGTTTTGTGCTGCCGGGATCCAGCCATGCCAGTCGTTATCAGGGTCGGTGCCATCTAAGATAAACTTGCCCTGATCTTTAAATTTCAATGGCAATTTACCATTAGGGGTAATGGCAATATCTTTATCGGCACTGGCAAAAATGAAGTTTTGCGCAGGTGCGGTATAGTAAGTTAAGGCTTCGCGATAATCGTCGTAATTTTTGCCACGATTAAGCAGGTAAAAGGTTTTAAACTCGTTCGATTCATCATGCGCTATCCATCGTAATGCTGTACCTACGGGGATGTTTTCATACGAATATTTAGGTTTTTTATTAGTATCCTCATAAACAACCGGGCCGTGGTGTGTGTACAAAACGGTATCATACAAAGGTTTTTCTCCGCGGATGTTAATCACCTCTACACGGCGGCTTACCTTGTTCCATTTGTTGTTATACCAATATTCGTTTTTAGATGCATCTTTAAATTTAATCTGGTACCAGTCCAAAACATCAGCATCAACATTGGTTACGCCCCAGCTAATTTTGTTGTTATACCCGATAACCACACAAGGCGCACCTGGTAAGGTAACACCATAAACATTTACGCCCGGCGCTTCCAGTTGCATCTGGTACCAGATGGATGGCAGCGTTAAATTTAAATGCGGATCGTTAGCCAAAATAGGGTAGCCGCTTGCCGTTTTGCTGCCGGCTATTACCCAGTTATTACTGCCGATGCCTTCTACTTTTTGGGTGGTTTTGATATCGCTTTGCTCGGCCAGAAATGTTTTAGATTGCTGAGGGATAGGTAGCGGTTTAAAATCCCACTTGGTACCCACCGGGATGATCGGATCTTCGCGGAAAGGATAATCGGGGAACAGATCTTTAACAGCTGCTGCGCCAAATTTCTTCAAGGTACTGGTCATCAAAAACTCATCAGAGCCACCGGCAAGGGTTTCAGACATCAGCTTTAACAGAAAAGCGCAGTTAATGGGTTTCCACTCTTCGGGGCTATAATCCAATATTTTAAATTCAATCGGGTAATCGCGCGGACTTAGGTTGCGGATATAACTGTTAACGCCTTTTGTATAAGCATTGATCACTTCGCGCATTACAGGATCTTTCATCATACCCCTCAGCGTGTTTTCGGCACCATAAACCATACCCATTCGGCGGTGATAGCGATCTACCTCCAAAGCTTTGGGGCCAACCACTTCTGATAACCTGCCCGATGCACTGCGGGTTTGGATATCCATTTGCCATAACCTGTCGCGGGCGGTAATGTAGCCCTGGGCCAAATAAAGGTCGTGGTTGTTTTTCGCGAAAATATGCGGGATCATGTTGCTATCAAAGCGGATGGTAACCGGCTGCTGCAAGCCTTCGATCTTTAATTCTTCGGAAACTAAAATATGTTTGCTTTCCGAATTTTGCCAGAAACCATTGGCTGGGTTGAGGAAATTACCAAGTGGCGGCACACTGCCAAACTTATGCTGCAAAGCCCAGATCAGCGCCAGAGTTACAGCAACAGAAAAGATAGCCTTAAAATATTTCATTGGGGGATATTAATGAGACAAGATAAGGAATTTGTTGATAAAGTTGATTAGGTTGAATGAGTTGGATTAAGTTGATTAGGTTACTCAATTCCGGAGCTTAATAACTACTCAACTTAATTAACCCACTCAACTTTATTAACTCCCGCAGGGGCTCACATCATCTCCTTATCCTTCTTCTCATGATAAGTTTTGTTGGCCAAATAAAACAACACGATCGCTAAAAAAACTTCAAGAGCAATAGATGTAAACTGAACAGCAGGGTAAGTGCTTGCAATGTTGTAGATCAACAATGCAAGCGCTGCGATACCGCCAATTAGATATAGATAAAAGAATCTCGAATTTGTCATCCTGTTTATCCTTGTTTTTTAAATACGGTTACGGCCAAAGGCGGCACTGTAATACGGATCGAGTTTTCGCGACCATGCCAGCTTTCAGGTTCAGAATTTACCCCATCGTAATTGATGATGCCGCTACCCCAGTAAGCCTGCTGGTCTGAGTTGAAAATTTCTTTCCATTGGCCGGCAGCTGGTACACCTATACGGAAATCATAACGAACAACCGGGGTCATGTTGAGTACAACCACCAAATCGTTTTTAGGCTCGTTGCCTTTGCGGGTATAAACAAGAATCGAATCATCAGCATTACCGCCATCAATCCATTCGAAACCATGCCAGTCGAATTGCTTTTCGTACAGGGCCGGTTCAGTTTTATATAGTTGATTTAATCCTTTTACGGTTTCTTTAATACCGTTGTGGCTATCGTATTGCAGTAAGTGCCAGTCTAACGAATTTTGGTAGTTCCACTCACCGCTTTGGCCAAATTCGCTGCCCATAAACAACAACTTGGTGCCCGGGTGGGTAAACATATAGCCATACATTAAACGCAGGTTGGCAAAACGCTGCCAGTCATCACCCGGCATTTTGCCCAGCATAGAACCCTTGCCATAAACTACCTCATCGTGCGAGAAAGGCAGCATAAAGTTTTCGGTAAAGGCATAGATCAAACTAAAAGTGATCTGGTTATGATGGTATTTGCGATTAATGGGGTCTTCGTTAAAATACTTAATCGTATCATGCATCCAACCCATCATCCATTTCATGCCAAAGCCTAAACCACCTGCATATACCGGGCGACTAACGCCCGTGAACGATGTAGATTCTTCAGCTATATTTTGCACATCAGGGAAATGCTGATAAACAGCCTCATTAAATTCTTTGAGGAAAGAGATGGCCTCGAGGTTTTCATTTCCACCGAAAACGTTTTGTTCCCATTCGCCATGCTTGCGCGAATAATCGAGGTAAAGCATCGATGCTACGGCATCAACACGTAAACCATCAACATGGTAACGATCGAGCCAGAAGAAAGCATTGCTGATTAAAAACGCGCGGACTTCATTTCGCCCATAATTAAAGATGTATGATTTCCAATCGGGGTGAAAGCCCTTATTTGGATCGGCATGCTCATATAAATGCGTGCCATCGAAATTGTATAAACCATGTGCATCACCAGGAAAGTGGGATGGAACCCAATCCAATATCACCCCGATGCCTGCTTTGTGTAGCTCTTCAACCAGGTACATCAGATCCTGCGGCGAACCGTAGCGTGATGATGCGGCGTAATAACCTGTGATCTGATAGCCCCAGCTTGGGTAATACGGGTGCTCTGCAATCGGCATAAACTCTACATGTGTAAAGCCCAGCTCTTTAACATAAGGCACCAGTTTAGCAGCCAGTTGGCGGTAGTTTAAAAATTCGTCCGGGCTTTCGGGGCTGCGTGCCCATGAGCCTATGTGTACTTCGTAAACCGAATAGGGTTTGTTAATGCTATTATGCTGACGGCGATCATACATCCATTCCTCGTCTTTCCACTCATAATAAGTGTCGGTTACAATGGATGCCGTGCTTGGTGGTATTTCCCAGCGCAAGGCAAAGGGATCACCTTTTTGCAAATCTTCGCCTGTGTTTGAATTGATGAAATATTTATAAACCTCGCCATTACCTATGTGCGGAATAAAACCCTCCCATATCCCAGAGCCATCCCAACGGGCATTCAGCGGATGCGAGCCAGCACCCCAGTAATTGAAGTTACCAATCACCGAAACGTATTTGGCATTAGGTGCCCAAACAGCAAAGTAGGTACCAATTGTACCCTGGTGCTCAACCACGTGCGACCCCAGTTTTTCATAAAGTTTAAAGTGCTTGCCCGATTTAAACAAAGCAATATCAAAATCTGTAAAGCGGGTATAAAACTCCATATAACCAGCATGATCGCCGGTTATGGTTAGTGCCTCAGTAGGGTTACCATCTTCAGCAACTGTTTTAACCTTTTTAGATGCTTTAGCAGGTTTTGGGGTTGAGATATTGCCTGCTTCAGTTGGTTGAATTACAGATTTTTTAGCAGCAGGTTTTCTTACTGTTTTTATCGGTTCAGTTTCAGGAAACGGAGTTGCGTTTGGGGCAGTGCTATCGTTTAGTGCAGGTTCTGTTTTAGTTTTATTAGTTTGCTTTGCCATAGGTTTAGCATTAAAGGCCGGTATAGATAAATTAAGTTGATGGCCTTTTAAGGTTGAACGTAAATATTTGCTGCTTGTTTTTGCAAGCCCATGTAAAGTAACAATATTGTTGGTGAGATGAAAGGTTTTACGCCCAACAAACACTATTATCATAAAAAAATCCCCGACAGGCGGGGCTTTTAATTATTTCATAATATCGATATGCTTAAAGTTTTTGGAGAACTTAAACTCATAGCATTTTTCTTCGGTGAGTACAAAATCGCTTACAGTTTTGCCATCAACAATTACTTTCGATGGTTTAAACGGCAGGCCGATAAGTTTAAAGTGATAGTTCTCGTACCGCGGTGTATAAAGGCCTTCGAGAGTTTGCTCAATGGTAAGCAGGGTATCTTTACCGGTTACAATAAACTTTTTCTCAAGGTAAATATCCTGCTCGTAGGCAAAAGTTTCGCCGTAATCTTCAAACAAGAAAGAGTTTACTTCGTGATCTGCATAATATACGTTCAGCTTAACTTCTTCAATTTCTTTTTCGCCTACGTATTGCATTACCGGGTATTCTGGTATTACAGCGCCGGCTTTAATAAATACCGGGATAGTTTCGAGCGGGGTAGGTACCATTACTTCGGCACCACCTTCTGATACTTCGTTGGTCCAGAAATTATACCACTGGCCTTTTGGCAAATACACCGGGCGACTGGTTTGTCCTGGTTCCATAACCGGGCATACCAAAATTTTATCACCATAAGTAAACTCGTCCTGGCGGGCCTGGTTAGCCAAAATATCCTGCTCCTGTAAAACTACCGGACGTAAAATTGGGAAACCATAGCGGTGATGTTCCCAAAAAGTAGAATACATATATGGCAGCAGGCGGTAACGCAGCTCAATAAATTTACGGTTAATGGCAGTGTAAGGCTCGCCGAAGCTCCAGGGCTCGCGCTCTTTGGTATCACCGGCAGAGTGCGCACGCATAAAAGGAGAGAAGGCACCAAACTGAATCCAGCGGGTAAACAGTTCGCCATCAGGCTCGCCGCTAAAACCGCCTATATCTGTACCGCAGAACGGCACG
The DNA here is from genome assembly GCA_903644075.1 of Sphingobacteriaceae bacterium. Classification (GTDB taxonomy): domain Bacteria; phylum Bacteroidota; class Bacteroidia; order Sphingobacteriales; family Sphingobacteriaceae; genus Mucilaginibacter. Next base: position 8,460 of record CAHJXH010000082.1, read on the forward strand.
CCTGACATTGATAAACGCTGACATTGAATATTGCCCAAACGCAAGTGCTCCCATGAGGCCACGTTATCACCGGTCCAAACCGAAGCATAGCGCTGTAAGCCTGAGTAGCCCGCACGGGTAATGGTAAACGGACGCTTATTTTTCATCAGTTTGCGCAAACCTTCGTAAGTAGCACGTACCATTTGCATACCATAAACATTGTGTGCCTTACGGTGCGATCCGCGGAAACCATCGTATTGGTGGCGTACATCATCAGGGAAAGTACCTGCGCCAAAAACGGCCGGCTCGTTCATATCATTCCATACACCGGCAACGCCAAGCTGTACTAATTCGTCAAACAAACCACCCCACCATTCACGAACTTCGGGGTTGGTGAAATCAGGAAACTGGCAACGGCCCGGCCATACATGGCCTTCCATAAAGTAATCGTCGCTACGCCGGCAAAAATAACGGTTCTGTTTACCCTCTCTAAACACGCTGTAATTATCATCCACACGGATGCCCGGGTCAATAATTACTACGGTTTTAAAACCATCTGCAGCCAGTTCCTTGATCATCTTTTTAGGATCAGGGAAATACTTGCGGTTCCAGGTAAAGCAACGGTAACCATCCATGTAATCAATATCCAGGTAGATACCATCGCAAGGGATTTGATTAGCACGGAAACCTTTGGCAACCGACATTACCTTACTTTCGGGATAGTAGCTCCAGCGGCATTGGTGATAACCCAGTGCCCAAAGCGGCGGCATAGGGTGGGTGCCGGTTAAAAGATGGTAACGTTTTACCACGTCCATCATATGCGGGCCGTGGATATAGTAGTATTGCAGTTCGCCGCCATCTGCCCAGAAACTGGTTTTATTACGGTCTTCAGAACCGAAATCAAATGTGGCTTTAAAAGTATTGTCAAAGAAAATACCGTGGGCAATGCCCTCATTTAAACTAATGTAAAATGGGATGCTACGGTAAAGCGGGTCCTGGTTCCAGCCGAAAGAGTAGGCATCGGTGTTCCAGTTTTTAAACCTGCGGCCGCGCAAATTAAGATCAGATGCTTTATCGCCCAAACCATAAAATGCTTCATCCGGGTTACAAACTTTAGTGCCAAACACGTAATAACCACCAAACTGGGTATTCTCTTCCCAGTGCATTGGTACGGCATCCTGGTTGGTAATATGGTTTTGGGTATCGGAAAAAGAGATGTGAAAATCTATTTTACGAATATGGCAATTTACCGTACTGGTAGAAACGCGATATTCGAGCTCATCTTCGTGCAATGAAAAAACGGTGGCTTTTTGCTCGTGCTTTGGTACTGCGTAAGAGAACTCTTCGAGTAAAACACCGTGCGGCGCTAATCTCACTCTTATAATCTCGTCAGTTACCACGGTAACTTCAACACGGGCTTCGCTGTCTGTAAAGAAAAACTTATTGCCGGTTGCTTTAACGTCGGTAACGGTACCTAAATATTTTTTAACAATGGGTTTTAACCCGAGCACAGGATTGTTAAGGTGATGAAATTCGTCATCTTCCTCTTCTCCTATAATTTTACTCCCTAATAAATCGTCGGGATCAAGTATATTTTCGTCCATGAACCTTATTTCTTGGTGATCAATCTGCTTCAGCTTAAAGAAGCCAATATATTGATATTTACCAACAATTAAGCCAATAAATGTCAATCTAACGCTCTGCTAACGCATTCTTAACACTGATATCTTTGTTATCTTGTACAAATAACACCGATAGGGCGGCGCACAGCATAAAAATGCCTGCTAAAACGATTGCATATATCGCCTGGCCATTATAAAAATATTTTACGATCGGCCCGCCGAAAAATCCGTTAACAATTTGCGGGAAGGTGATAAAGAAGTTAAAAATGCCCATATAAACACCCATTTTTTTAGCCGGAATTGAGCTCGAGAGGATTGCATAAGGCATTGCCAAAATACTACCCCAAGCCAACCCGATACCAACCATTGGCGCAATTAACCACATGGGGTCTGCAATGAAAAAGATTGATAATAAGCTGATTCCACCTAATACCAATGAAAAAGCATGCGCCTGTTTGCGGCTGGTGGCTTTAGCGAGGGAAGGCAATATCAAAGCGTAAATAGCCGATACGCCATTATAAACACCGAACAAGATACCAACCCAGTTACCTGCTTCGCTATATTTTGCTGATGATGTGTCGCCGGCAGGCACGTGGTAAATGTGTGCCGCAATTGCCGGGGTGGTAAATACCCACATTGAGAAAAGCGCGAACCAGGAGAAGAACTGTACCAGGCCTAATTGCTTCATGGTTTTGGGCATGCGTTTCAAATCACCTAAAATTTCTGCTATTCCGCTTTTAGGTTTTTGCTCCGCTTCTTCTGTAGGATGAAATTTCGCATACTCTTCAGGAGAGTATTCTTTGGTGCGGATGATAGTCCACAACACAGTAAGCAACAAGATAGTGCCGCCCAGGTAGAAAGAGTACTTTACGTTATCTTCTACCTGCCCTTGCGGTGCAGTTGACGAAACATGGAACCAATGTGTGAAAATATAAGGCAGGCAAGAACCTACCACAGCACCCAGCCCGATTAAACATGTTTGCACCGAGAAACCAATGCTTCGCTGGCTATCCGGTAAATTATCGGCAACCAAAGCGCGGAAGGGTTCCATGGCTACGTTAAACGAAGCATCCATAATCATCAGCATGCCTGCACCCACCAAAATAGGGGGGGCAATGGATGCAATAGCCGCTGAGTTAGGCATCAAGAACAAAGCAATAGCCGACAAGATAGCCCCTGTTAAAAAGTAAGGACGGCGGCGACCCAAGCGGTTCCAGGTACGATCACTATAATGACCGATGATGGGCTGAACGATCATGCCCGTTATCGGCGCAGCCAGCCAAAACCAGGACAAATGTTCCACATCGGCACCAAATTTTTGGAGGATACCGCTGGCGTTGCCGTTCTGCAAGGCAAAACCAAACTGGATACCCAGAAAGCCGAAGCTCATGTTCCAGATTTGCCAAAAACTAAGCTTAGGTTTTTGGGCTATAGCGGGTTTACTCATTTAATTAGGGTTTATTTGGTTCAAGGTATATTAGTTCAATTGTTCATTGGTGGGAACGGTTGAACTTGGTTTTCTTCTCTTTCTTTACTCTCAAATGATCTCCGCCCGTCATGCCGAACTCGTTTCGGCATCCCACAGGACAAGCGGTGTGCACAGTATAACGCATACTCAGCGTGTGGGGTGCTGAAACAAGTTCAGCATGACGCTATTACCTCGCGGCTATATCTCAAAACTTCAACATCACCCCACTCGTTGCCGGCAAGGTAATATCCAATCCATTATTAATATCACTTGTACTATACAAAGCGCCATTTAGCAAATCAGTAAAATTCACTGCTCCGCTCACATGCAATTGCTGCAATAAATCGGCAGGCAACTTCACATTTAAATGCTGCTCATTACGGTTAAAGTTGCTTATTACCAATACCTTTTGCTTATCGGTATAACGTAAATACATATATACGCGCGTATTAAAGCCGATGTTGTGTTCATTCGCGATCATTAACTCGTAGAACTTGCCGCTGCTTAAGGCTTCATTATCTTTTACGGTATTCAGTAACTTACTATAAAAGCTGCGCAATTTTTTCTGATCATCTGATAATTGTCCACCATCAAATTTGCCATTATTCAGCCATTTCTGGTGCTCGGGTACGCCCCAGTAATCGAAGATACTGCTGCGGCCATCGGCACCGCTAAAACCTTCGGCAGTGGTGGCAGGTTCGCCAACTTCCTGGCCGAAATAGATCATGACAGGGCCGGTATTGAGGGTCGCAGTCACAATCATTCCCGGAACGGCAAGCCATGGGTTACCTGCAAAATCATGCGAGGCAATGCGCTGCTCATCATGGTTCTCCATAAAGCGGATCATGTGCTCGTCGATGCCTTTGCAATCGTTGTTCCAAACGGCGTTGATATCCCAGGTGGTAGCGTGGTCTTCGTTACGCACCAGTTTTTTTATCGCATCGTACAAGCCAACCTTATCGTACAGGTAATCAAAATGTCCCTTAAATAAGTAATTACCGTACTCGTTTTTGTTGTAAGCTTCGCCGATGAAAATAAGGTTTGGATGCTTTTCTTTTAACTTGGGGATCACCCAACTCCAAAACTCAACCGGCACCATTTCTACCATATCGCAACGGAAACCATCGACGCCTTTATTGCTCCAGAAGTTTAGAATATCGTACATCTTTTGCCAAACCGGTGGGATAGGGTCGAAATGCCCGCTACGGTTATTAGCGTAATCTACACCATAGTTCAATTTCAAGGTTTCGAACCAGTCATCGATAGAAGGGTTGGCTGTAAAAGCATCGTTTCCCGTTGCTCTGGCCGGGTTTTCATCAAAGTGCCCGTCTTTCAGCGGATTATGAAAATCATTGCCTCCCGGGTTATATCCTCCCGGAACTTTAAATGGCTGACCAGGGATATAGTAGAAATCATTTTTAGGATCGAAAGCTTTTGACTTATCATCATCCTCCCCAAAATTGCGCACACCGGCCGGCATTACATCCGAGTGGTAGGTACGGGCTACGTGGTTAGGGATAAAATCCATCAGCACCTGCATGCCGTTGGTGTGAGTACGCTTAATCAAGGCTTGGTATTCGGCCATGCGGTTTTTAACATCGACGGCTAAATCAGGGTCAACATCGTAATAATCCTTAACCGCATAAGGCGAACCTGCACGGCCTTTTACTACATCAGGGTCATCGGGGTGAATGCCATACGTCGAATAATCAGTCATGGTGGCATGCTCAATTACGCCGGTATACCAAACGTGGGTAAAGCCCATTTTTTTAAGTTCCTGTAAACCTGCGTCCGTAATATCGTTAAACTTGCCAACGCCATTTTCTTCAATAGAGCCGTAAAACTTGTTTACAGTTTTGGCATTGCCAAACAGCCTCGGCAACATCTGGTATATCACCAATTTATGATTCGGATCGGGTTGCATACGTGTTTTTGTTTTTGAATGTTGAGCCTTTGGTTGCGCTACTGTTATAACAGCAGGCAACAATGCAGCCAATATCAAAAAGTTTCTCCTTTTCATGAATAGCATTTTGCTATTAAGCTTCTAAAATAACATCGGCATTGGCTTTCACCACCTGCTCTTTGCCATGTACTATAACTACGGTTTCGGCTTCCGAATGGTTGGTGATCTGTACGCCTTCTTTGCTTACTTTAACATTAAGCAGCGTGCCACGGAAACCAACATGGAACGAGAACGAGTTCCATTTAGCCGGTAAGAATGGTTGGAAAGATAGCTTGCCATCTTTAACGCGCATACCGCCAAAACCTTCTACCACCGACATCCAGGTGCCAGCCATTGATGTGGTGTGGCAACCGTCTTCGGTATCGTTATTATAATCGTCCAGATCCAATCGTGAGGTGCGCAGGTAAAATTCATAAGCACGTGCCTCATCGCCCAATTTGGCAGCTAAAATAGCATGCACACATGGCGATAACGACGACTCATGCACCGTACGCGGCTCATAAAAATCAAAGTTTCTGCGAATGGTTTCCAGATCATATTCATCCTCGAAGAAGTAAATACCCTGTAAAACATCAGCCTGTTTGATATAACAAGAGCGCAGGATACGGTCCCAGCTCCATTTTTGGTTGATAGGGCGATCTGAAGCAGGGAGGTCTTTAACTAAGATTTGCTCTTTATCCAGGTAACCGTCCTGCTGTAAAAACACGCCCAGTTTTTCTGAATACGGATAATACATTTTCTCGATAATGTCACTCCATTTTGCAGATTCTGCATCAGCATTAAAGCTGATCTTTTCTACCAGTGCATTGTACTTGTCAGCATCGGCAGCTTTAACCTGCCCGGTAACTTCCAGTGCATATTTCATACACCATACAGCCAGTTTGCTGGTGTACCAGTTATTATTGATGTTGTTTTCGTATTCGTTAGGGCCGGTAACGCCCAGCATCACATATTGCTGCTTATCATCACTCCAGTTAACGCGTTGCGACCAGAAACGGGCAATAGCGATCAGTACTTCCAGACCATAGTCGGCCAGGTAAGCATCATCAGCAGTGTAGCGTACGTAGTTAAAAATGGCATAAGCAATGGCCCCGTTACGGTGAATTTCTTCGAAAGTAATTTCCCATTCGTTATGGCATTCGGTACCGTCCATGGTAACCATAGGGTACAAAGCAGCACCGTTGTTAAAACCAAGCGAAACTGCGTTTTCAATGGCCTTGCCTAGTTGCTTGTAACGGTACAACAACAGGTTTCGGGTAACTTTTTGATCGGCCGTGGCCAGGTAAAAAGGCACGCAGTATGCCTCGGTATCCCAGTAGGTAGAACCTCCGTACTTTTCGCCGGTAAACCCTTTAGGGCCGATGTTCAAACGATCGTCCTCGCCGGTATAGGTTTGGTTGAGCTGGAATATATTGAAACGGATACCCTGTTGAGCAGAAGCGTCGCCTTCGATAATAATATCGTTATGTTTCCATTTCTCGGCCCAGGCAGCAGCTTGCTCGGCCAGCATAGTATCGAAGTCTTTTGCTGCAATACGTTGAAGTGTGTTGTTTAAAACCTGCTCCAGCTGATCGGCAGGATGGTTTTGCGATGATATATTAGCCGCGTATTTGTAAATAGTAACCGGCTGATTTTGGTTTACTTGTACTGTGGTTTGCAGGGCCACATATTTCTCTTTTTCGATAGGGTGAAATACAGGTTGGCTCGCCTGGCTATGCTCATTAACACTAACCAGCATCCCGGTGGCCACTTCGAAACCTGTTTTTTTAGTGCGAAGCTGTACAAATGCGCCATTTGCTGAGGTCCCCTTTTTTACTTCGTCCCAAAACTTTTCGTCGTAGTTGGCATCCTTGTTTTTAACATCGCCATCAATATAAGGTGTAATGGTTACGGCGCTGCTAAAGTTTAATGGGGTAATAGTGTAACGGATAGCACCGGTCTCGTCATCGGCCATGCTGCAAAAACGGGTAGATTCAACAGCAACCTGTTTGCCGCTTTTGGTAGTGGCTGTAAAATTACGTTTCAGGAAACCTTCCTTCATATTCAGTTCACGGCTGAACTGTTGGATAGTGCATTGCGCCAGATCCAGTTGCTCGCCTTCAATGGTAATATCAATACCTACCCAGTTTGCTGCATTCAATACTTTAGCAAAATATTCGGGATAGCCGTTTTTCCACCAACCTACACGGGTTTTATCCGGGTAGTAAACACCGGCTACGTAATTACCTTGTAGGGTGTCGCCGCTATAGGCCTCCTCAAAATTGGCGCGCTGGCCCATGCGGCCATTACCCAGACTAAATATGCTTTCTGAAATCTTATTGTAATGAGGATCAAACCCTTCTTCAATAATTTTCCACTCATCAACTTTGATGTAATCTTTCATGTATAATTCTTGTAATAAGTCTTATTTATATAGTTCGAACATTAGCCATTTGGTGTTGTTCAGTGTGCTATTATTTTGATATTTAATGTCTGTTTGCTTTTGGGCGTTGCCTGCGGCCGGGCTTTCCGCTCATACTGCACAGGCATTAGCCACAAGGCCGGTATCCGCTGCAATCCCTAACGCAAACGCGTGCAATGCAGTGCCGACTATAATTCTTTCAATTTCTCAATCGTCATTTTATCCAACCCGCTAATCACCAAATCAGCCTGACTCAATGTATCTGCTGAGCCTATGCCTACCGCTTTCATACCGCCGTTTTTGGCTGCCTGTACGCCTGCAATTGCATCTTCAAAAACCACGCACCCGGCAGGGGCAACGCCCAATGCTTCGGCTCCTTTTAAAAATACTTCGGGATCGGGTTTTGGTGCGCTTACGTGGTTGCCGTCAACTATGGTATCAAACAGGTGGGCAATGCCAACTTTGTTTAATATGGTCATTGAGTTTTTACTGGCAGATCCCAGTGCTGTTTTTAATCCTGCTGCACGGCATGCTTCCAGGAAATCCAATGCGCCGGGCAAAATTTCGGCCGGGGTCATTTGATTGATCATATCCACATACCATTCGTTTTTGCGGGTAGCCAGTTCGGTTTGTTCAGCTTCTGTTTTGTTAACGCCGCCCCAGCCTAAAATTAATTGCAGAGAACGTACCCGGCTTACGCCTTTCAGTTGTTCGTTCTGTTCTTCTGTAAAATCGAAGCCCAGTTCATTGGCCAGGCGTTTCCATGCTTTATAGTGGTAAACTGCAGTATCAACGATAACACCGTCGAGGTCAAATATGCAGGCTTTAATATCATTCATTGTGGTAATATTATTTGGTTGATGGCAAAAGTTCGAGTACTAAGGTACTCTTGCCAGGTATAGTCAGGTTATCTAAAGAAACAATTGAATCGGAGATGACATTCTTCGCTTTCTGTGCGCCTTTAATGCGTTCGGCAAAGTAATCTGTGGTGGTACTGGCTTCTTTTTCGTTGCTGTTGTAAACTATCATTACAGTCTTCTTATCATCGTATCTAAAGTACACATAAATACCCTTTTGCGGTATAAACTGCATCATTTTACCAGTTTGTAATGCAGTAGTATTTTTGCGGTAATTAGCCAGCTTGCGTACGTAATTAAAGGCATCGTTTTCTTTCTCGCTGCGGCCTTCGGCTGTAAACTTATTTACTTTATCTTCCTTCCAACCACCTGCGAAATCCTCGCGCACCAAACCATCAGGGTTCGATTCGCCTTTCATCAAAATCTCATCACCGTAGTACATCTGCGGCACACCACGCAGGGTCATTAGCATGGCCATTCCCGATTTATATTTGGCATAATCTTCATGTATGGTGGATAGAAAACGGCTCATATCATGGTTATCCAAAAAGATGGTATTCTTGGTCGGGTCGGCATATAAAAAGTCCTGTGCTAAAACGGCATACAGGCGGTTAACGCCATCTGTCCAGGTTTCTTTGCCGTTCAAGGTTTCTATAATGGCATCTTTTACCACGCCATCGGTAACACCCGGCAGATGGGTATCAAAACCGCGGTTAACTTTATCGC